>NZ_JBSFMM010000337.1:0-8690 GCF_053599555.1 Streptomyces sp. NPDC000941 | reverse complement strand
CACACGCACACGGAAACCCCGACGAATACGAACGACTACTGCGCAACCTCATCGACAACGCCGCCCGCCACGCCGCACACCGCATCCAGATCACCATCCGAAACCAGGACGCCTGGGCCGTCCTCACAGTGCACGACGACGGACCAGGCGTGCCCACCGAGGACGCCGAGCGCATCTTCGAACGCTTCGTCCGGCTCGACGACGCCCGCTCCCGCGACCACGGCGGCACCGGCCTGGGCCTCGCCATCGCCCGCGACCTGGCCCACCGCCACAAAGGCACCCTCACCCTCACCCCCCGGACCCTCGGAGCATGCTTCCAACTACGCCTCCCCCAAGCCCCCACCCCAGCCGAGAAATGACGCGCTTCACCGCGGCCGCACCGGCCACCCGATGAGACGCCGCCGGTCGGCCAAACACAAACGGCACGGTGGGGCGGCGTCCTGCCGCACAGTGGTCGGCCCGGCCGCATCCACGCGGAAGTGGCTCGAATCGGCGCCGAGTTCGAGGCGGCGGGAGACCTCGTCATGGACCTGGTTCCGGACGCGGACGTCACCCTGGTGTACTCCCGCCCGGCCAAGTGGCTGATGGAGAAGTACCCGCCGCTCGCGCACACTGACGGCAGTCCCGACCAGGACTCCTGCCGCGGCTCGTTCAACCCCTTCCACCGAGGCGCGTTCGACGCCCGGCTCCAGATGCGCATCGTGCACGCCCGAAAGCTCGCCGACACGCCTCCCGAGCAGGCGGTGCGGCAGCACTGGGTGCTGGTCGTTCCCGGCCTGTACCTCGCCGACGACCGGACGCTCGACTGGCTCGCGGCGTACGCGGAGGCGGGCGGCCACCTGGTCCTGGGGCCACGCACCGGATACGGCGACGAGGAGGGCCGGGCCCGCACCGACATCATGCCGGCCCGCCTCGCCACCGCATCCGGTGTCCGGTACGAGGAGTTCGGCAATCTGTCCGAGGAGGTGCCCGTTGTCGCCTCCGAAGCCGGTCTGGTGTTCGACGGGGCGGCTGCCGCCACGAGGTGGTCCGATGGCCTCATCGCCGACGAGGCCACCGTCCTGGCGCGGTACGACCATCCCCACCTGGGCAGGTGGCCCGCCGCCACCACGCGGCGGGTCGGAGAGGGCCGTATGCGTATCACCTACGTCGGCACCGTGCCCGACCGGGCCTTCGCCAAGGCGCTGATGGCCTGGGTGTGTCCGTCGCCCGTCGTGACACGGCAGGACCTGCCCGAGAGCGTGACCACGACCGGCGCGACCGCCACCGACGGCCGGCGCCTCCGCTTACTGCACAACTGGTCCTGGACACCGGAGCGCGTGCGACTGTCCGCCGCGTTCCGGGACGTCGTCAGCGGCCGGCCCTGCGCGGAGGGCGACACACTCGAACTGGGCCCCTGGGACGTCCGTGTCCTTGTGGAGGAAGCCGAGGACGTCCCAGGCGTGGGACCGCAGCGGTAGGGCCGCCAGGGATCACAGCCGTACGGCGGTCATTCCCCCGTCGACGCGCAGGATCGTGCCGGTGGTGGAGCCCGCCGCGGGGGAGGCGAGTGAGGCGATGGCGAGGGCCACCTCCGCGGCGGTCACCAGCCGCCCCAGGGGCTGGCGTGCCCGCAGTGCGCGGGCCGCCGCCTCGGGGTCGTCGGCCCCCTCCAGCAGGCGTGCCACCCACGGCGTGTCGGCGGTGCCGGGGGCGACGGCGTTGACACGGATGCCGTCGGCGGCGTGGTCGGCGGCCATGGCGAGGGTGAGCGCGTGCACGGCGCCCTTGCTGGCGCTGTAGAGGGCGCGCTGTCGTACGCCGACATACGCGACGGCCGAGCAGGTGTTGACGATCGCCGGGTGTGGCGAGCGGAGCAGGTGGGGGAGGGCGGCCCGGGTGACTCTGGCGATGCCGGTGACGTTGACGTCGAGAACGCGCGCCCACTCGGTGTCGTCGTTCTGCGCGATGTCGCCGACCGCTCCGATGCCCGCGTTGTTCACCAGGACGTCGAGCGAGCCCAGCAGGCCGACGGCGGTGGCGAGGGCTTCGTCGACCGCGGCGGGGTCGGTGATGTCGCAGCGTACGGCGTGCACTCCGGCCGGTGCGTTGTCGGTGCGCAGGTCCAGGACCGCCACCCGGGCGCCGCGCTCCCGCAGGAGGGTGGCCGTCGCGGCGCCGATGCCGCCGGTGCCGCCGGTGCCGCCGGTGACGATCGCGCCGACGTCGTGGAAGTCGCTCATGAGGCTGTCCTCGCTGCACTCGATCGCGGGTTGACGTGGATCTTGGGGCCGGGCCCGGAGCCGGCCGGGCGTTCGCCGGCGAGGACGGGGCCCACCTCGTCGAGGCTTACGGTGGCCGCGACGAGGGGCCTGGGGTCGACCGATCCGTCGGCGTATGCCCGGATGGTGGCGTCGAGGCCGGGGGAGGCGGACAGGACACCCACGGCGGTCACGTCCTTGAGGGCGAGAGTGCGGGTGTCGATCCTGCTGGGTTCGCCGGCCAGTCCGATGCACACGACCCGGCCGCCAGGTTCGACCGAGTCCAGTGCTCGTGCGGGCAGATGGGCGGCGTTCGAGGCGTCCACGACGGCGTCGAACGGAAGGTCCGGTACGGAACCCTCCGTCCATACGTGCGCGAAGCCCAGGGAGCGGGCGAAGGCAAGGGAGCCTTCGGTGGCGCCCATCAGGTGGACCTCGGCGCCGGCGGCGCGCAGGAACATCGCGACGAGCAGGCCGATCGTCCCCGGGCCCAGGACCAGGGCGCGGTCCCCGGGGTCCGGTGCGGCGGCGCGCGCGGCGCGCAGGGCGTTGCCACCCGGCTCGACGAGCGCGCCGAGCACGGCGTCGACGGAGTCGGGCAGGGCGTGCAACGAGGAGGCGGGTACGGCGAGTTGCTCCGCCAGGGCCCCGGGCTGCGCCCCGCGGACGCCGACCTCGCGCCGTTTCTCGCACACGTGCCGGCGCCCGCGGAGGCAGCGGCGGCAGGTGCCGCAGCCGAGCATGGTGTCGCCCATGACGCGGCGGCCGAGCCAGCCGGGGGCGACGCCGTCACCGACCGCCGCCACGCGCCCGGACCACTCGTGGCCCAGCCGTATCGGGTAGGAGGAGTGTCCTTGGTGGAGGTAGGCCATCTCGCCGGTGAAGAACTCCACGTCGGTGCCGCACACGCCGACCCGTTCGACGTCGACGACGACTTCGCCGGGGCCGGCCACCGGCGCCGGGAGGTCCTGGACCTCGTACGCGCCGGGGGCGGTCAGGACGAACGCGCGCATCACGCGACGGCTCACCGGGGACCGAGAACGTGCTGACGCTGGGTGCCGAGCTGCTTGATGCCCAGCTCCATCACATCACCCGGCTGGAGATATACGGGCGGAGTGAGCCCCATGCCGACGCCGGGCGGGGTGCCGGTGTTGATCAGGTCGCCGGGCTCCAGGACGAGGAACTGGCTCAGGTAGTGCACGATGAAGTACGGGTCGAAGACCATCGTCTTGGTGCTGCCGGTCTGCCGGCGCACACCGTTGACGTCCAGCCACATGTCCAGCGCGAGAACATCGTCGATCTCGTCGGTGGTGGCGAGCCATGGACCGGCGGGGTTGAAGGTCTCGGCGGACTTGCCCTTGGCCCACTGCCCGCCGCGCTCCAGCTGGAAGGCGCGTTCGCTGACGTCGTTGACGACGACGTACCCGGCGATGGCGGCGCGGGCCTCCTCCACCGAGTCCAGGTAGCTCGTGCGCCGGCCGATCACTATGCCGAGCTCCACCTCCCAGTCGCTCTTGGCCGAGCCCCGTGGGATGCGCACGTCGTCGTGGGGGCCGATGAGGGTGTTGGGCGACTTGGTGAACAGGATCGGCTCGTCGGGAACGGGCATGCCGCTCTCGGCCGCGTGGTCACGGTAGTTGAGGCCGATGCACAGGATCTGGTGCGGACGCGCGATGGGTGCGCCGACACGTTCCCCGGCGAAGCGGGACACCCGGCCCGCCGCCGCCCGCTCGGCCACGACGGGGCGGACTCGGTCGATGCCGCCCGATCCGAAGAACGCCTCGTCGAAGTCGGTGACGACATCGGACAGGTCGACGTACGTCTCGTCGTCGACGCGGGCGACGGGCTTCTCGGCGCCGGGGGCACCGATACGCATGAGGTACATGGGTCTTTCTCCAGGATTGGCAGGAGGTTCAGCTGTGGGGCTCGCCGAGGGGGCCGAGCAGGGCGCGGATCTCGACGAGTGCGTCGACGAGGGACGCCAGGGGGGTGCGGTAGGCGAGCGCGCTGATGCTCACGGCTCCGGACGGCGTGGTCGGCGAGGTGAGGTAGACGGGCACGGCGAGGCAGTTGACCCCTTTCTCGTTCTCCTGGTCGTCGATGCCGTAGTCCCGTTCACGGGTGGCCGTCAGTTCCCCCTGCAGGTCGGCGGCCGTGAGCAGGGTCCGGGGTGTCCGGCGCTCCAGCGGGGAGTCGCCGATCCACCTCTCGACCTCCGCCGGCGACGTCAGTTGCCGTGCGAGCAGCAGCTTGCCGACGGCGGTGGTGTGGGCGGGGTTGCGTCCACCGATCGTCGAGGTCAGCCGGACGGCACCGGTGGGCGGGTCGACCTTGGCGCGGTAGACGACCTCCCGGTCGTCGAGAACCGCGTAGTGCGCCGTCTCGCCGAACCGATGCGCCAGCGCCTCCAGCACCGGACGGACCCGGACGTGGTCGGGGCGGGCCTCGTGGTGGGCGAAGGCCATGCGCAGGAGTTCGTCCCCGAGCACATAACGGCTGCTCGCGTCCTGGTCGGCAAGGCCGGCCCGGCGCAGGGCGCCGAGTGCCCGGTGCACGGTCGGCTTGGGGCTGCCGATCGCGCGGGTCAGCTCGTCCAGGCCCACCCCGTCGGGATGCCGCGCGAGCTCCTTGAGGACGGCGAGCACCCGGTCCGAGCCGACGAGCCGGCCGCCGTCGGCGCCGGTCACGCCGTCCTCGCCGGGGTCTGTCGATCCGTCGTCTGTCTGCGTATGCTTCATGGCGTTCCAAACTTTAGATCGTCGTACCGATTATTGGAAGGGGCTCCATGGTGAGGCTCTGCAGCGCACAGTGGTACGCGGGTCAGGACCGCAACGCCTACATCCACCGGGCGTGGATGCGACGCGGCGTGCCGGACGACGCCTTCACCGGCCGGCCGCAGATCGCCATCGCCAACACCGCCTCGGACCTGACCCCCTGCAACGCGCATCTGAACGAGGTGGCGGCCTCGGTGCGCAACGGCGTGTACGAGGCGGGCGGGATACCGCTGGACCTGCCCGTCGTGTCGCTGGGCGAGACCAATGTGCGGCCCACCGCGATGCTGTGGCGGAACATGGCCGCGATGGCCACGGAGGAGATGCTGCGGGCCAACCCCGTCGACGGCGTCGTCCTGCTCGGCGGCTGCGACAAGACGATCCCCTCGCTGCTCATGGCCGCCGCCTCGGTGGACCTCCCCGCGGTCGTGGTCCCCGGTGGCCCGATGCTCAACGGCACCTTCCGAGGCAGCCTGCTGGGCTGCGGCACCGGTGTGTGGCAGCTGTCGGAGGAGGTGCGGGCGGGCACGCTCTCCCAGGAGCAGTTCACCCGCTCCGAGTCCGCGATGATCCGCAGCCGCGGCCATTGCAACACGATGGGCACCGCCTCGACGATGGCCCTGGTGGCCGAGGCCCTGGGCACGGTCGTCCCCGGCACGGCCGGGACCCCCGCGCCCGACAGCCGTCTGCTGGGGGCCGCGCACCACACCGGCCGGCTGGCGGTGGACATGGTCGCCGCCGACCGGCGACCCGGGACGTTCCTGACCAAGGCGTCCTTCCACAACGCGATCGTGGCGCTGGCCGCCATCGGCGGCTCCACCAACGCCGTCGTCCACCTCCTGGCCATCGCGGGCCGCTTGGGCATCGACCTGACGCTCGACGACTTCGACCGCATCGGCTCCCGCGTGCCGGTCCTGGTGGACCTCCAGCCGGCCGGCCGCTTCCTCATGGAGGACTTCCACCGCGCCGGCGGCCTGCTCGCCGTCCTGCGCGAGGTAGGCGACCTGCTCGACCCCGACGCGCTGACCGTCACCGGCAAGCCCCTGGTCGCCTCCCTCGACGACGCCCCGATCTGGGACGGCGAGGTCATCCGCACCCGCGCCGAGCCGCTGGTCGCCGAGGGCGGCATCGCCGTCCTGCGCGGCAACCTCGCACCCGACGGCGCGCTGATCAAACCGGCCGCCGCCTCCCCGCACCTCCTCGGACATCGCGGCCGGGCGGTCGTCTTCGACTCCATCGAGGACTTCCGCGCCCGCATCGACGACCCGGACCTGGACGTGGACGCCGACTCCGTCCTCGTCCTGCGCGGCTGCGGCCCCAAGGGCTACCCCGGCATGCCCGAGGTCTCCAACATGCCGCTGCCGAAGAAGCTGCTGGAGCAGGGCGTCCGGGACATGGTCCGGGTCTGCGACGGCCGGATGAGCGGCACCGCGTACGGCACGGTCGTCCTGCACGTGGCCCCCGAAGCCGCGGCCGGCGGCCCCCTCGCCCTCGTACGGACCGGGGACTTCATCACCCTCGATGTCGAGGCCCGCCGCATCGACGTCGACGTACCCGCCGACGAACTCGCCCGCAGGACCCCCGACGAGGCCACCGTCACCGGCTTCGCCACACCACGGCGCGGCTGGGAACGCCTCTACGTCGACCATGTCCTGCAGGCCGACACCGGCGCCGACCTCGACTTCCTGGTCGGCTCCAGTGGTTCCGAGGTGAGCCGTGAGTCGCACTGACGGTCTCCGCGCGGCCGACGCCGCGCTGCTCGCGCGCCTGGAGGCGGCGGCACCGGGCGCGGTCGCCGCCCGCGCCTCCGACCGGCTTTCCTTCGCCCACGACGCCTCGCACTATCTGCTGGTGCCCGACGCCGTGGTCACCCCCAAGGACGCGGCCCAGGTGTCCGAGCTGCTGCGCACGAGCGCCGCCCACGGGCTGTCCCTGACGTTCCGCTCCGGCGGCACCAGCCTCTCCGGCCAGGCCACCAACGACGGGATCCTCGTCGACACCCGCCGTGACTTCCGCGGCATCGAGGTCCTCGACGACGGCGCCCGCGTACGGGTCCAGCCGGGGGCCACCGTACGGGCGGTGAACACCCGCCTGGCCCGGTACGGCCGCAAGCTGGGCCCCGACCCGGCCAGCGAGGCCGCCTGCACCATCGGCGGTGTCGTCGCGAACAACTCCAGCGGCATGGCCTGTGGCACCGAACTCAACACGTACCGCACACTGGAGTCGGCCGTCCTCGTCCTGCCGAGCGGCACCGTCATCGACACGGGCGTTGCGGACGCCGACGAGCGTCTGCGCGCGCTCGAACCGGGCATCCACGAGGGACTCGTGCGCCTGCGCGACCGTGTGCGCGGCAACCCCGTGTCGGTCGAGACGATCCGGCGTCTGTACGCCATCAAGAACACCATGGGCTACGGCGTCAACTCCTTCGTCGACCACACCCGCCCGGTCGATATCCTCACCCACCTGGTCATCGGCAGCGAAGGCACCCTCGCCTTCGTCGCCGAGGCGACCTTCCGCACCGTCCCGGCCCACCCGCACGCGGCCACCGGACTGCTCCTCTTCCCCGACCTCGCGGCGGCGACCGGCGCCCCGCCCCAACTGGTGGACGCCGGGTTCGCGACCGTGGAGCTCCTCGACGCCACGAGCCTGCGAGTCGCCCAGCGCGACCCCGAAGCCACCCGGGCGTTGCGCGAACTGGATGTCCGAGACCACACGGCACTCCTCGTCGAACACCAGGAGGCGACCGCCGAGGCGCTCCAGGACCGGGTCACACGGACGGCTCCCGTCCTCGGCGCACTTCCCCTGACCGCCCATGGCGCACTGACGTCCGAACCGGGCATCCGCGCCGCGCTCTGGCACATCCGCAAGGGTCTCTACACCGCGGTCGCGGGGGCACGCCCCTCCGGCACCACGGCCCTGCTGGAAGACATCGCCGTCCCCGTCGACCAGCTGCTGCCCGCCTGCACCCACCTCACCGAGCTTTTCGACCGCCACGGCTACACAGGAAGCGTGATCTTCGGTCACGCCAAGGACGGCAACGTCCACTTCCTGCTCAACGAGGACTTCGACAACCCCCGGCTGATCGAGCGATACCTGGCGTTCACCGACGACATGGTCGACCTCGTCCTCGGACACAACGGCACCCTCAAGGCCGAACACGGCACCGGCCGCATCATGGCGCCGTACGTCCGCCGCCAGTACGGCGACGAGCTCCACGACGTCATGCGCGAAGTCAAACACCTCCTCGACCCACACGGTCTGCTCAACCCCGGCGTGCTGCTCAGCGACGACCAGGACGTCCACATCCGCCACCTCAAGTCGACACCCACCGTCGAGCAGGAGGTGGACCGCTGCGTGGAGTGCGGCTACTGCGAACCGGTCTGCCCCAGCCAGGACCTGACCACCACGCCACGCCGACGCATCGTGCTGCGCCGCGAGATCGCCCGTGCCCGGGCGGCCGGGGACACCGACCTGCTCGAGCGGCTGGAGGCGGAGTACCAGTACGACGCCGTCGACACCTGCGCGGTGGACGGCATGTGCCGAACGGCCTGCCCCGTACTCATCGACACCGGCGACCTGACCCGTCGGCTGCGCGCCGAACGTCGAGGCCGGACCGAACAGAGGGCGTGGGCCGCCGCGGCCCGCCACTGGGACGGCGCCACCCGCGTCGCGGCCGCCG
>NZ_JBSFMM010000336.1:0-8698 GCF_053599555.1 Streptomyces sp. NPDC000941 | reverse complement strand
GCCCACATCAGGGCAGACAGAAGCACCCCCGGCGCCCGCCACGGCATTTACCACGCCCCCGGCGCGCACCGAAGGTGCGCTGAATCGCTGACCTGGAGTTTGGAACGTTTCAATACGATCGATGCGTTCCCCCTCCCGTGAGCGCGGGCTATGCCGCTTCGAGCCGGAGTGTGTCGATGACCAGACCGAATCTGCTGTTCGTGTTCGCCGACCAGTTGCGCGGGCAAGGGATCTCGCCGATGGGGAACGCGGATGTCCGTACCCCGGCGCTGGCAGCGTTGGCCGGTGAAGGGGCGATCTTTCCGTCGACGTATGCGAACACCCCGGTGTGTACGCCGAACCGGGCCTCGTTGATCACCGGTCTGGCGCCGGCTGCGCACCGGGTGGTCGGCAACGACCTGCCGATCCCGACGGATCTGCCGACGATCGCCACGGTTGCGCGTGACCACGGCTACCGGACAGGCTACATCGGCAAGTGGCACCTGGCGGGCGTGCCGCGTGACGCGTTCACGCCGCCGGGGGCCGGGCGTATGGGGTTCGACTGGTGGGCGGCGTTCAACTGCTCGCACAGCTACATGAAGCCGGTCTACCACCGCGACACCCCCGACCCGGTCACCCCCGAGGGCTATGAGCCCGAAGTCCAGACCGCCCTCGCAGAGGAGTTCCTCGCTTCACAGGGCCCTGACACCCCGTTCTGCCTGTTCCTGTCCTGGGGGCCGCCGCACGACCCGTACGACATGGTGCCCGACGAGTACAAGGCCATGTACGACCCGGACGCGCTGACGCTGCGGCCGAACGTCGTCATGGACGAGGCGGACGAGCCGCGGGTGCGCCGCACCCTGGCGGACTACTACGCGGCTGTCACCGCGCTCGACACCCTCCTCGGGCGGCTGCTGCGCACGCTGGAGGAACGCGGCCTGGCCGAGAACACGATCGTGGTGTTCAGCTCCGACCACGGCGACATGCTGTGGTCGCACGGGGAGAAGGGCAAGCAGTCCGCCTACGAGGAGTCGGTCCTCATTCCGTTCCTGGCCCGCTGGCCCGGACACATCCCCGCCGGCCTGCGCGCCGAGGGCCTGTTCTCCACCGTCGACACCGCCCCAACCCTGCTCGCCCTGATGGGCCTGCCGGTCCCGGAGTCGATGCAGGGCGCCGACTGCTCGCCGACGCTGCTTGGCCACGGCCCGTCCCCGGTCGCCTCCGTCCTGCTCGGCAACCACACCGCGACCGCGGAGAGCACCCCGGCGGGCCGCCGGGTATGGCGCGGCGTACGCACCGCCCGGCACACCTACGTCGAACTCGTCGGCCACCGCCCGTGGATGCTCTTCGACAACACCGCCGACCCCCACCAACTGCACAACCTCGTCGACGACCCCGGCAGCGCAGCCCTGCGCGGGGAACTGGCTGCGGAACTCGGCCGCCTGCTCACCGCAGCGGGGGACCCGTTCCTCGACACCGCCGACCTCATCGCCGCGCTCGGCCTGGAGGTGTCGTGGCAGACCCGTGAGGACTTCATCCGCGAAGGCCAGAAGATCCTCCAGCAGCTCATCGACGAACATGGGGAAGACTTCGTCCGTGAACTGCTGGGCACCACCTTCCAAGACCACGAGTGACCCCGGCACAGGTCCGTCGGCGCTGCCCTGCGATCATGCGGCTGCGCCGGCGTCCGGGGCTGTGCGCCTCTGTCGCCCGATTCGCGGTGAGGCACGATTCGATCAGCGTGACCTGAGCATTCAGCGCCAGCGGCCTAGCGGTTGCACCAGGTCGACCGAATCGGGCGACAGGGTCGCACAGGGGCGGAGCTTTCGGACCTCGTGGACGCGGCGTTCCGGCGGCGCGCGGCCGGTTTCTGAGCGGCCTGGGAGCTTGGAGCAGCCGAGGACGCAGCGCGGCCACGGAACGCCCCCTGACAGCGGAGAACCACACCCCCGCTCCATAGGCGAGATCGTCGAGTGGCCGCGCCACGCCGTAGCGCACCGGATCCAGGCCCACCTGCGCGCGACGGTACTCCAGTGCTATGTCCGCGACTGCCGCTACGGCCGCCGCGCGCCGCACCCGTCGGGAGACGAGGCAGCCCACGGCGGTGGCCGGCCACCAGTGCCGTGTCAGGAGCGCCCCGGTCTGACTGAGGGCGGCGACCGCGCCGCCCACGGTGAGCCGCACCCCCAGTCGGCCGGACTGATCAACTGGGCCGAGCTTCTGGGCGATGCGCACCGCCGTCACCGCACAACTCGCCGTGGCCGCCGGCACGGACCAGCGCCGCTGTGCCAGCAGGGCCACGACCATCACGGTGCTCCACGGCGCCAGGACCGCCGGGGCCACCGAACCTGGGTGCCGTTCGGCGAGCGGCTGCGCACCGGTCCCGTACTCGGCCTTGCGTACGAACCAGTCGCGGACGCCGACCCGGTGCTCGTGGGCGGCGGCGACCGTGGGTTCGTACCGCATCCGCCAGCCCCGTCGAATCGCCCGCCAGCCGAAGTCCAGGTCCTCGCCCACCCGCATCCGCGCGTCGAAGCCGTCGCCGATCGCGTCGACGCGGGCGACCACGCAGGCGGTAGAGGCCCAGGACACGAACGACCCCGGGCGGACCAGTGCCGGGCGCGTGCCCAGGTCGAGGGAGGAGCGGGCCCGTTCGTACCGGCCGATCCAGTTGCCCGACTCGGCGGTCTCCAGCCCGGTGATGCGGGGAACGGCGATGCCGACGGGCCTCGCCGTCCCTGCCCGGCGACCAGGAGGACCTTCTGGACCACCTGGCCGCCATGGGCACACCACTGGTGCCGTGGCCTCCGGCCGAGCGCTGCTGCAGGAGAAGGCGGTGCGGCTCTAAAACGCCGTCCTGCTCGCTCCGCTGCTCGGGGAGGAGGCGGGTGCCGCGATCGCGCGCACCCTGTTCGGCCTGATCAACCCGAGCGGCAAGCCGCCCAGGCGACATCACCGTGCCGGCCGGGTTCGCCGCGGACGTACTTCCGTGCGCCGCGACGGTCACGGTCGGTTAGCACGGCCGGCCGGGCCCCGACGCCCTGACACGCCGGTGCCCGGCCGTGCCGCGGGGACAGGGCGGGCGCGCTGCCGGGGAGGTCAGCGCGTCCGTTCTGCCGTGCGCAACTCCCGCCGGGGTGTGCCGGGCACCGTGTGACAGCGCAGGTCGTAATCCGACTCGCGGACGTACTGCGTGAAGTACGGTCTGACGAGTGACGAACCAGCGAAAACCACGGGGCCCGTACCGCAAGAGCGCGGAACGCCGGGAGCAGATCCTCCAGGCTGCCTATGAGGCCATCGACGAGTACGGCGAACGAGCCTCCCTTCAGGACATCGCCGATCGGGTCGGGGTGACGCAGCCGGCGCTGACGTACTACTTCCCCACACGCGACGAGCTGCTTCTCGCGGTTCTGGAGCGGAGGGACGTGCTGGGCAAGGCGTCCGTCGGTGGTGCCGGAGAGGGCCGGACCCTGATTGACAACATGGTGGCGAGCACCCGCCACACCACCGACCACCCCGGTCTGGCGAAGCTGTATCTCACGCTCTCGGCGGCGGCCACGGATCCGGAGAGCCCGGCGCACGACTACTTCACCGAGCGCTACCGGGGCCTCGCGGCCGAGGTCACACGGGACTTCGGAGAGTGCCAGCGAACCGGCGTGATCCGGGCCGACGAACCGGCGGACCACTTGGCCAGGGCGTTGCTGGCGGTGCTGGACGGCCTTCAGATCCAGTGGATGCACGACCCGACGCTGGACATCGCCGCGATCGCCGAGACGTTCACGCGGATGCTGACCCCTCCGGCCGGTTCCGGGCAGGACACGCAACCGGCCGACTGACCGGACGCCGCAGGAACCGGAGGCCATGGCCCGGTTCGTCATCCGACGCCATCAGCGCCGTCTCCGGTGACTTCTGTGTCGCTGCCGATCGGGTATGTGCCACCGGCCTCTCCGGCGGCGGGCGCATGGCCTCGCTGCTCGCGTGCCGGCTGGCCGACCGGATCGCCGCCATCGCCCCGGTCGCGGGTCTGCGGGCGGGCAATCCGGACCCCTCCGACCCCACCCGCCCTGAGCCCGGAAGCTGCGCTCCCGCCCGTCCGGTACCCGTCCTGGCTTTCCACGGACAGCAGGACCCCGTGAACCCGAACACCGGTGGCGGCCCGGGCTGCTGGCCATACTCGGTGCCCGCGGCCATCGACCGCTGGGGGACCCTGGACGGCTGCCGCATCGGACCGCGCGACACCTCGCTGACCAACACTCACGCTCCGCAGCTACACGGCCCGCCGACGGGGTGCTGAGGCCAGCATGTACGTGAAGCGGACGGTGGACACACCTGGCCGGTTTCTCCTTACCCCGCCGCCTTTCCAGGCATGGGTCACGTCTCCACCGAGGTCAATGCCACCGACGTCATGTGGGAGTTCTTCGCGCATCACAGGCTGCCCGGACGAGCGCCCGCCTGAGTAAGAGTTATACGCATCCCCGCGCCGCGCTCAGGGCATCGGCCAGCTGTTGGGGCTCGCGCGTGGACAGGTACAGGTACGGCGTGGGGTCGGCCGGGTCGGTGATCTCCACGCGCAGCGCGGTGGGGATGTAGGCGCGCAGCAACAGGAAGGCTCGGGCATCGGCTTTGTACGTCCGCCAGGACCGGGCCTCGTCCGGGTCCAGGACCTCTGCCTTGCCGAGCGCCGATACCGGGATCTTGGCGTCGCCCGCGATCAGGAAGCCGCCCACGACCCGTATGCGCGGGGAGCCGTAGGAGTTGACCACCGTCGCGGCGGCAGCGGTGCCTCCGACCAGGCCGATGAGCATCGCCAGCGGGCCGATGGGCAGCAGGGCCAGGGCCATGACCACGCCGACAAGGGGGCAGGCCAGGCCCCAGGAGCGGGGCGAGCTGAGGCGTTCTTCGTACGGGGCAGGTGATAGCGGCATGGGACCTGGTCCTCCTTCAGGAACTGCTCAGGGCCCGCAGTCGGTCGGCCCGGGCGGGCCGGGACGCGTCGAATGGTGGGCGTGGCGGCTGCTGAACCGGTGCGGCGAGACGGCACCATTCACGTTGTGCGCGGTGCGCGGTGCCGTTCAGCGGCAGGGGTCAGGCGAGCCGTGCGGACCATCCGCCGTCGACGGGGACGACAACCCCGGTGACGAACGACGCTTGGTCCGAGGCCAGGAACGCGGCGACGTGCGCCTGCTCCTCCGGTGTTCCCGCCCGCCCCAGCGCCGCCTTGCCGCCCAGCTCCTCCAGCGCCTCGGGCGGCACGCGGTGGTTCTTCTTGCTGAGCGTGAAGCCCGGTGCGACCGCGTTGACGCGGATGCCCTGGGTGCCGTAATGGACCGCGAACGACTTGGTGAGGGAGTTGATACCGGACTTCGCGGCGGAATAGGCCATCGATATCCGCTTGTCGATGTTGAACGAGGCGGCCGAGGAGAAGTTGACGATGGCACCTCCGCAGGCGGGCACCATCGCCCGCACGGCGTGCTTGTTGGTGAGCAGTGTGCCGAGCAGGTGGACCGAGGTCAGGCGGTCGAACTCCTCGACCGTGACCTCCGGGCCCCGCCGACCGCCGGGGTTGCCGGCCACGTTGACCAGGATGTCGACCCGCCCGAACGTCTCCATGGCGTGCGCGAACAGCGCCTCGACGTCCCCCTCACGCGTGATGTCGGCCTGGAAGGGAACCGCGGCGGGGCCCAGAGCGGCCGCCGTCTCTTCCTGCGCACCGCTGATGTCGGTCGCCAGCACCTGTGCGCCTTCCTCCACGAACAGCGCGGCGGTGACCGCGCCGATCGTCTCGGCCGCGCCGACGCCGGTGATCACGGCCACTTTGCCTGAGAGCAGACCGCCCGGCTGGTGCGCGTGCGTCGAGTGGGCTTCGGTTGTCATGGTTTCTCCAACTACTGGGTTGGGTGCCCCCGCCGAGCCGATCGGCGGGGCTGTTCGGGTTCTGTTCGGCGGATGGGCCGAGCGGGCGGGCGTTACGGCCCGGCCGCGCCCCACCGTCGAGGCGGGTCGGACCGGGGCTACGCGTTCCGTCCGGCATCGGCGATGGCGGGCGTCTGGGCGGAGGTTCCCGGTGCGGTGGCGTCGGGGCGCTGTCGGGGGAGGAAGGAGGCCAGGAGGAGAGCGACGAGGGCGGCGCCGCAGCCGATGGCCATGATGACTTTGAAGCTGTTTTCGGAGGGGAGGGCGTGGCCGGCGAAGGTGGTGGTCATCTGGGCGAGGATGACTCCGGAGGCGGCGCTGGCGACGGAGCTGCCGATGGAGCGCAGGAGGGTGTTGAAAGCGTTGGCGGCGGCGGTCTCGGAGACCGGGACGGCGCTCATGATGAGCATGGGCAGGGCGCCGTAGGCGAAGCCGATGCCGGCGCCGATGATGCAGGAGACCAGGATCAGCTGCCAGATCTCGTTCATCAGGAAGATGTTCAGGGCGTAGCCGGCGGCGACGATCAGGGCGCCGATCATAAGGGTGAGTTTGGGGCCCTTGGCCTGGGAGATCTTCGAGGACAGGGGAGCCGCGAACATCACGATCAGGCCCTGGGGCGCGAGCACCAGGCCGACGGTGAGCAGGTCCTCGCCCAGGCCGTAGCCCGTCTGCTCGGGCAGTTGGAGGATCTGCGGGACGATCAGCTGGACCGCGAAGAGGGAGAAGCCGAACGCCAGGGCGGCGAGGTTGGCGAAGAGGACCTGCGGGCGGATTGTGGTGCGCAGGTCGACGAGCGGCTGGGTGGTGCGCAGCTCGAAGAGGCCCCAGGCGAGGAGGATGACGACGGCGGCGGCGAAGAGGCCGAGGGTGGTGCCGCTGCCCCAGCCCCAGTCGGCGCCCTTGGAGATGGCGAGCAGCAGGCAGACCAGGCCGCCGGCCAGGCCGAGGCCGCCGATCAGGTCGAAGCGGCCTCCGGTGCGGATCTTGGATTCGGGTACGAGCGTCAGTACGGCGACGAGTGCGAGGGCGCCCATGACGGTGGAGGCCCAGAACAGGACGTGCCAGTCGAAGTTGTCGGCGACGAAGGCGGCAATGGGCAGGCCGAGCGCGGCGCCGATGCCGAGGGACGCGCTCATCAGCGCGGTGGACGCGCCGAGCCGGTCGGCGGGCAGTTCGTCGCGCATGATGCTCAGGCCCAGCGGGATGACACCGGCCGACAGACCCTGCAGAAGGCGTCCGACGATCATCGGGGTGAGGGAGTCGCTGAGGGCGACGATGGCCGAGCCTGCCGTGAGCATGGCGAGGCTGGTGAGCAGCATGCGGCGCTTGCCGTGCATATCGCCGAGGCGTCCGGCGATGGGGGTGGCGACGGCGGCGGCGAGGAGGGTGGCGGTGACGGCCCAGGCGGTGTCGGAGGCCGGGGCGTTCAGCAGTTTGGGCAGCTCCGGCACGATCGGGATGACCAGGGTCTGCATCAGTGAGACCACGATGCCGGCGAAGGCCAGCACCGCCACGATTACGTTCGGATTCGGGGGTGCGGACGCTGTGGCGTTCGTGGATGGGCTGGGGATGTGGGACATGGCTGGTCTCCGTTTTAGTAGGCAGATGGGGACAGTTCCGTCCCTTAAATCAACGGGTTGATTTAAAAGCTACGTCGAAACGTGGCCGGGTTCAAGTCGAGCTGGCTGAATCCGACTGGAACGCCGTGTGGACGTGAGGCGCGGGGACTGGCCTGAACCGGCCCTTCCATTGCGTACGCTTTCGTCGTTCGACCTCGCCGACCTGGCCGAGGAGTCGCGATGGTCCGGGGACGGGCCTTCGGCGGACTAGCGTGAAGTCCCGAAGGGGTGGTGATGATGGCCGGCAAGACGAGACGGGATGAGCAGGTCCATGCGACGCGGGAGGCGCTCCTGGAGGCGGCGGAGCGACTTTTCGCCGAACACGGCGTGCACGCGGTCGCCAACCGCCAGATCAGCGAGGCCGCTGGGCAGGGCAACAACGCCGCGGTCAGCTATCACTTCGGCACCAAGATCGACCTGGTGCGCGCCATCTCCCGCAGGCATGCCGAGGCCATAGAGGCCAACCGCGTGCGCATGCTGGGCGCCATCGGAGACTCCGCCGACCTGCGGGACTGGGTGGCCTGCGCGGTCCGTCCTGTGGCCGACCATGTTGCGGCCCTTGGCGCCCCGAGCTGGTACGGCCGGTTCATCGCTCAGGTGACGGCGGACCCTGTCCTGCGCGCGGTCACGAGCGAGGAGTTCGCGGCGGCCTCGCCGTCGATGCAGAAGCTTCAGGAGGGCTTGAACCGCTGTCTGGCCGACCTGCCGCCCGAGGTGCACGCTGAGCGCGTCGCGATGACGCGGCACCTCATCACGCAGATGGTGGCCGAGCGCGAACGTGCCCTCGCGGACGGCGAACCCACTCCCCGGGCGAGCTGGCGCGAGGCGGCGAACGGCCTGATCGATGCCATCGCCGCACTGTGGCAGGCGTCGGTCACGTACGAGGGCTGACGGACCGCGCCCACTTCGGCGCACCCCCTGAAGGGGTGGGAGACAAGTTCGCCGCCAAATTAAATCAACGGGTTGACTTAACTCGCGGATTGGTGTTGCCTGGTCCCAGCGACGTCGAGTCGGAGGAGACCGAGTGGCCCGCAGCGTCGAAGTCCGCGGCTTGTGCCGCCTCGGCGCGGGACGTCTCATGACCGGGCCCCGGCCGGGACACCCCGAGCGCGGTGAACCCGGACCGTGAGCCTTCCGCCCGCGACCCAACGGGCTGTGGTGCGGGGCGGCGGGGCGGGGGGCCCGCC
>NZ_JBSFMM010000335.1:0-8720 GCF_053599555.1 Streptomyces sp. NPDC000941 | reverse complement strand
GGTGACTTTATTTCAGACCTGTTCTCTTCCGTTCGGCGTCGCGACGCCCGGCACGGCCGCTCGCGGCGTTGCCGAAACGCCCTAGTAGCTCCGCTACGAGGACCTTCCGGCGCCTTGCGATCGACCGCACCGGACGCCGCTCCTTCTCCCGATCCCTACCGCACCCCAGGCCGTACCGAGCCGCAGGCCCTGGGGAGCTTCGGGGTCGTACAGCAGAGCGCGCATCGCGGTCGCGTCCTTTCCGGTCGGTTGGTCCGGCGCTGGGTCGGCGCCGCCGCGTTTCACGCTGCCTCCGGGATGCGACCGCTGTCCAAGACCTCCTGTTATAGCCATCCGTTATCGGGGTGGCAGGCCGGAGACGCGATTAAGTTCAGGTAACACCTATTTCCGGGGGCTGTTCCTCCGCTTGACCGTGCCTTTAGGTTCGGCAAGATCGTGATCTTCAAGTGGAGGGTACGGCTGTGGGCATATCGCGCAGAAAGCTCATCCGGCGCGGCGGACAGGCCGCGGCTGGAGCCGGGAGTCTGTGGCTGGGTGGCCAGTTGACCGGGCTCGCCACGGTGGCGAACGCGGCCGAGAACACGGAGAACACCGAGCAGGCCGAGAACGCCGCGGACGGCGCCACCCGGCGGATCACCGTCACCCAGGCGACCAACGCCTCCGCCGCGCTCTCCCCGGACGGCCGGACCGTCGTCCTCGATCTGCTCAATCTGCTCTGGACCGTCCCGGCCGCCGGCGGCGAGGCCACCCGGCTCACCGGTATCGACCAGGAGGCGACCGAGCCCGACTTCTCGCCCGACGGCCGCCACCTGGTCTACCAGTCGTACACCGACGGCAACTTCCACCTCTGGCTCGCCCGTGCCGACGGCACCGGGGCGCGCCGGCTGACCAAGGGCAGTGCCGACCACCGCGAGCCGCGGTTCTCCCCGGACGGCAAGCGGATCGCCTACGCGGGGGAGGCCGACGGCCGGTACGCGATCCACGTCCTCGACCTCGACAGCGGTGCCGCCAAGGTGTGGGCGCCGAGCGCGGACGCCACCGTCCAGCAGGCGCAGCCCTTCTGGCGCCCCGACGGAAAGGCGATCGCCTTCACCTCCGGCAAGGGTGACGCCCCGCAGAGCGTCGTCCAGGTCGACGCCGACGGCAAGCGCACCACGCTCGCCACCGTCACCGAGGGGCGGGTGGCGGGCCCCTCCTTCTCGCCGGACGGCGCCCGCTTCGGCTATGTCCACCTCGGCTCGGCGGGCACCGCCCTCGTGGTCGACGGCGAGACGGTGTCGGACGCGGAGGAGGACGTGTTCCCGTTCGCGGCCCGCTGGCCTTCCGCGGACGAGGTGTTCTACACCGCCGACGGCAAGATCCGCCGCAGAAAGCTCTCCGGAGGGCCCTCCGGAGGCACAACAAAGGCCAAGGAAGCGAAGGACATCGCCTTCGCCGCCCATCTGACCGTCCCCCGCGTCCAGGAGCGGCCCGCCGCACCCGACAGCGACGCGGCCCCGGCCTCCGCCTCCCCCCGCCCCGTCAAGGGCATCGTCTCCCCGTCCCTCTCCCCGGACGGCGAACGGATCGCCTTCGCCGCGCTCGGTGACATCTGGATCGGAGCCGTCAACCCGCCCAGGGGCAAGGGTTCCGCGCCCAAGGCCGTGGTCTCCGACGGACATCTGAACACCGACCCCGCCTGGTCCCCCGACGGCTCCACCCTCGTCTACGTCAGCGACCGAGGCGGCGCCGCCGACCTGTGGGCGTACGACATCGCCGACGGCACGACCCGCCGGCTGACCGACCTCCAGGACGCGGCCTCGGGCCCGGCGTTCAGCCCCGACGGCGCGAGCGTCGCCTTCGGCCTCGGAGCGGGCACCCTGCACACCGTGGACGTGGCCACCGGCGCCGTACGCAAGGTCGCCGGCCCGCTCAACTCGCCCGGCAGGCCCACCTTCTCCGCCGACGGCAGCAAGCTCTCGCTGGCCGCCCTGGCGCCCGTCACCGCCCGCTACCGCGAGGGCTTCAACCGCGTCCTGACCGTCGACCTGGCCAGCGGCGAGGCGCACTACGACGACCCCGTCCCCGGCAAGTCCCTGGTCAACCGCATCGACGCGGGCCCGGTCCACTCGCCCGACGGCAAGCACACCGCGTACATCGTCGGCGGCACCCTGCACCTCAGCGCGCTGGACGCCGCCGGGCGGCCGACCGGGACCGCGCGCCGGCTGAACGACGAGACCGCCGACGCCCCCAGCTGGAGCGCCGACTCCCGCTCGCTGCTCTACCTCTCCAATGGCCGGCTGCGCCTGGCCGACGCCCGTACGGGCCGCGCGCGGACCGTCCCGGTCAAGCTGACCTGGCGCCCAGCCAAGCCGACCGGCCGCACGGTGGTGCAGGTGGGCGCGGTGTGGGACGGCACGGGCGAGACGCTGCGCCACGACGTCGACATCGTCATCGAGGGCGACCGCATCAAGTCGATCGTGGCGCGCGGATCGGTCCGCGCCGGGGGCGGTGGCCGTACCGTCGACGCACGCCACCTCACCGCCCTGCCCGGTCTGATCGCCGTCCACGAACACGGCCCCTGGCAGCGGGCCGACACCATGAAGCTGTGGCTGTCGTACGGTGTGACGGCGGTCCGCTCGCCCGGCACCGCCCACTACGCGGCCGTCGAGGCCAAGGAGGCCACCGCCTCCGGGCGCCGCGTCGGCCCCCGGGTCTTCGCGGCGGGCGATCTGATCGACGGCTCGCGCATCTACTACTCCTCCGGCCGCCCCATCACCGACACCGAGGAGCTGGAGCGCGAACTCGCCAAGGCCGAGGCGCTGGGCCACGACCTGGTCAAGACGTACGTACGGCTGCCGTACGCGATGCAGCGCGCCGCCGTCCGCGGCGGCCACCGGCTCGGGCTGCGCGCCACCTCGCACTACCTCTTCGGCCCGCTCGGCTTCGGCGCCGACGGCACCGAGCACCTGGGCGGCACCAGCCGCTACGGCCGCCGCCAGAAGGAGACCCACCTCGGCCACGCCTACGACGACATGACCGAGCCCCTGATCGCCTCCGGTATGGCCTTCACCCCGACCTTCGGGCTGTCCGGCGCCGGTCTGCCCGCCACCCGGGCGGCGCTCTACCGCTATGCCGAATGGGCGGTCGGCGACCGGCGGCTCACCTCGCTGATGAGCGAGGCGGAGTACGAGGAGTTCCGCGGCGGCGTGGCGGCGGCGCAGCAGACCGTCCCCACCGACCTGCTGGCCTTCGTCGCCCGGCACGGGGCGACGGTGCGCAGGCTGCTGGAGGGCGGGGCGCACGTCGGGGTGGGCACCGACAGCCCGCTCGTACCCCCGGCCATTTACTACCACCTCAACCTCCAGGCCATGGTCCGCTATGGCGCCACCCCCCACCAGGCGCTGCGCTCCGCCACCGCCGAGGGCGCGCGGGCGCTGGGCATGAGCACGCGGATGGGCACCCTGGAGCCGGGGAAGCTCGCCGACCTGGTGCTGGTCGAAGGCGACCCGCTGAGCGACATCCGCGCGGCCGCGGCGGTGCGGAGCGTGGTGCTGGGGGGTGTGGTGCACTCGGTGGACGACCTGGTGAGCGGGAAGTCCTCGGGCGCGGCGGCGGGCGTACGAGGCGCGGCGGCCACGGGAAGCAGCGCCACCGTACGCAGCGCCGCGTCCGTACGCAGCGCGGCTGCGCCGAGCATGGCCGACGTACCGCAGGGCCCCGCCCGCGAGCGCTACTGGTGGCACCAGGAGGAGCACGCCCACCACAGCTGCTGCTGAGGCCGTTCACGCGGCGGCCATTCTGTGGCCGCCGCCCGGTCACCGGCCGTCGCCGGGACATGGTTCCATGAGGAGCATGTTCGAGCAGTTTCTGGTCTCCGGTGCACTGTCCGATGTCGAGGAGGCGGTGCGCAAGGCGGCCGCCGCCGAGGTCATGCCGAGGTTCCGGCAGCTCGCCGACCACGAGATCGTCGAGAAGAACGGCCCGCACGACCTGGTGACGGTCGCCGACCGCCAGGCCGAGGAGCAGCTGACCGCCTCGCTCACCGCGCTGCTGCCCGGCTCGGCAGTGGTGGGCGAGGAGGCCGTACACGCCGACCCGTCCGTGCTCGGCGCGCTGGGCGGGGACGCGCCGGTGTGGATCGTCGACCCGGTCGACGGCACCCGGCAGTTCGTCCACGGCGACCCGGGCTTCGCGATGCTGGTCGCCCTCGCCCACCGCGGCGAGCTGCTGGCCTCGTGGACCTACGCCCCGGCGCTCGACCTGATGGCCGTCGCGCGCCGCGGCGGGGGAGCGGTGCTGAACGGCGAGCCGATACGCGCCGGCCACCCCGACCCCGGCAAGGAGCTCGAAGTCGCCATCTCGCACTACGACTTCACCACGGACACGGAGAAGCGCACCCTGTCCGTCCTGCGGACACCAGGTGTCGCGCCGCGCCCGTGCGGCTCGGCCGGCCTTGAGTATCTGAACGTGGCCCGGGGCCTGCTGGACGCGACCGCCTTCACCTGGGAGAACTCCTGGGACCACGCCGCCGGGCTGCTGCTGGTCGACGAGGCGGGCGGCGCGAGCGCGACGGTGGCCGGCGATCCGTTCCGTATCACGGGCGGAAACGCGCTTCCTTTCACCGCGGCGCGGGACGCGGCGACCGTACGGCATATCCTGGGCCTGCTGGGCGCCCCGGCCGACCGGGCCGCCGGCTGACCGTTCCTCAGAATGCTTCAAGTATTCCTCAGCACGGGGAGGGAGACCCGACGTGCCGTCCATGCTCGACGCGGTCGTGGTGGGTGCCGGGCCGAACGGGCTGACCGCGGCCGTCGAACTGGCCCGCCGCGGCTTTGCGGTGGAGATCTTCGAGGCCGCCGGGACGATCGGCGGCGGCGCCCGCACCGAAGAGCTCACCCTCCCCGGCTACCGGCACGACCCCTGCTCCGCGGTGCACCCGCTGGGCATCGGCTCCCCGGCCTTCCGCGCCATGCCGCTCGCCCGGCACGGCCTGGAGTGGCTGCACCCCGAGCTGCCGCTGGCCCACCCCTTCCCGGACGGCACGGCCGCCGTCCTGGCCCGCTCGGTCGGCGAGACGGCCATGTCGCTGGGCCCGCGCGACGCCGGTACGTACCGTCGGCTGATCGCCCCGTACATCGGCAGGTGGGACAACCTCGCCCGTGACTTCCTGCGCACCGCGTGGGACGGATTGCCCGCAGACCCGGTGACCTGGGCGCGCTTCGGACTGCACGCCGCGCAGCCCGTCACTCTCCTCAGCCGCCGCTTCCGCGACGAGAAGGCGCGCGCGATACTCGCGGGGATGGCGGGCCACGCCATCTCGCCGACCAGCGGTATCGGCACGGCAGGCCTCGCGCTGTTCTTCGCGCTCGCGGGGCACGCCGTCGGCTGGCCCGTCCCGCGCGGCGGCTCGCAGTCGATCTCGGACGCGCTCGGGTCGTATCTGCGTGAGCAGGGCGGCGCGATCCACGTGGGCGTGGAGGTCAAGCGGCTGGACGAGCTGCCGCCCGCCCGCGCGTACATCTTCGATACGTCGCCCACCGCCCTGGCCCGGATCGCCGGGCTCGGCAACGCGTACCGCCACTTCCGCTACGGGGCCGGCGTCTTCAAGATCGACTACGCCCTGGACGGCCCGGTGCCCTGGACCGCGCCGGAGGCCCGGCGCGCCGGCACCGTCCACGTCGGCCCCACCGCCGGTGAGATCGGCGCCGCGCTGCGGGCCGCCACGGGCGGGCACGCCCCCGACGTCCCCTTCCTGATCACCGCCCAGCCCAGCGTGGTCGACGACTCGCGCGCCCCGGCGGGCAAGCATGTCTTCTGGGCGTACGGCCATGTCCCGCGCGGCTGGGACGGGGACGCCACCGAGGCCATAGAGCGGCAGATCGAGCGCTTCGCGCCCGGCTTCCGGGATCTGGTGCTCGCGCGGGCCGTGGCCGGGCCGCCCCAGATCGCGATGCGCAATGCGAACTACGTGGACGGCGACATCGCGTGCGGCGCCTTCGCGGGCCTGCAGACCGTGATCCGCCCCAAGCTGGCGCGCGTCCCGTACGCCACTGCCCACCCGTCGGTCTTCCTGTGCTCCTCGGCCACCCCGCCGGGGCCCGGGGTGCACGGCATGTCCGGGCACCACGCGGCGCGCGCGGTGTGGCGGCGGCTGCGCGGCCGGGGCTGACCCGGGCCCGCTCCGGCCGCGCTGGAATGTCGGGGCGGCGGCCGGGCGTTGGATACTGCGAGAGGGCCAGTCACGAGTCGTTCGACGATGGGACGGAAGCCATGCCTCTGCAGGGCGAGTACGAGCCGAGCCCCGAGAAGTGGGTACGCGATCAGGTCGAGCAGATCGAGAGCTCCGGTGGCACCAAGGGGATGTCGATCCGGGGGCTGCCGGTCATCCTCCTGACCACCCGGGGCGCCAAGTCCGGCAAGATCCGCAAGAGCCCGCTCATGAGGGTCGAGCACGGGGGCAGCTACGCCGCGGTCGCCTCGCTGGGCGGCTCCCCCAAGAACCCCGTCTGGTACTACAACGTCGTGGCCGACCCCCGGGTCGAGCTGCGGGACGGCACGGCGAGCCGGGACATGACGGCCCGGGAGGTCCACGGGGAGGAGAAGGCCCAGTGGTGGGCGCGGGCCGTGGAGGCGTACCCCGACTACGCGGACTACCAGCAGAGGACGGACCGCCAGATCCCGGTCTTCGTCCTGGAGCCCACGGCCGAGGACCACTGACGTCAGTGTGCGGAGGGCGCTGACGCGGGGCCGGGGCCGGGGCCGATCAGGCGGGTCAGCTCATCGGCGACCACCTGGCCCGCGGGCGAGATCCAGCGCCTGCGGTGCCGGGTGAGCTGGACCGGTACGGGCGGCACCGGCGGACCGTCGACCCGGGCCAGGAGCCCGTCGCGCAGCTGCCGCTCCAGGGTCGCCTGCGGCAGCAGCGTGAGCCCGAGCCCGGCGGCCACACAGGACCGGGCGGCCTCGATGCTGCCGAACCGGGTCAGCCGGGGCCGCGCGTCGGGGAGCGCGAGCAGGGAGCGCACCAGCCGGTCGCTGTACGAGCAGCCCTCCTCGTGGACGAAGAAGCTCTCGTCGGCCAGCTCCGGCCACCCCGCCTCGCGCCCGGCCAGCCGGTGGCCGGGCGCGGCCACGTACACCAGCGGCTCGTACGCGATGGGCTGCGCGACCAGGTCGGCGGCCTCGACCTCCGGCTCCAGGAGAAGCGCCAGGTCGAGCCGTCCCGAGCGCAGCCCCTCCATGGCCGCGGCGGTGCCGGCCGCGTGCAGATGGACGTCCACGCCCGGGTGGGTGCGCCGCAGCGAGGCGATCACCCGGGGCAGATGCGATGAGCACAGCGACTCGCCCGCGCCGAGGGCCACCTGGCCCTCCACCGCCCCGTCCGCCCCCGCGCCGTTCCCCGCCGCCGCGGTCGCCCGCAGCCGGGCCTCGGCGTCCAGCACCCGCTCGGCCTCTTCGAGCAGCCGCCGTCCGGATGGGGTCGGGGTGGTGCCGGCGGGCAGCCGGTCGAACAGGCGCGTGCCGAGCTCCCGCTCCAGCGAACGGATCTGGACGGTGACGGTGGACTGGGCGAGGTGCAGCTCGGTGGCCGCGGCGGTGAAGCTGCCGGTGCGGGCCAGGGAAACGAAGGTGCGCAGAAGTCTGGTGTCCATCAGGACCTCAGCCTAGCTGGGGATATCGGGGTTCTCGATGGGAGCGAGCGAAAAGAATCGTTGGACGCGATGGGTGGCCCGGTGAAACGGTATCCCCATGACCGCACACACGGCACCCACCGCAGACAGCACGTCCACTGAGAACGACGACCAGGTCCTGCGCTACTCCGCCTTCACCACCGACCCCTCCGGCGGCAACCCCGCCGGCGTGGTGCTCGACGCCACGGCGCTCGACGACGCCGAGATGGTGGCCGTCGCCGCCCGGGTCGGCTACTCCGAGACCGCGTTCATCACGGCGCGGGACGAGGCCGCGCGCCGCTACGGGCTGCGCTACTTCAGCCCCCGCGCCGAGGTGGCGTTCTGCGGACACGCCACGATCGCCACCGCCGTCGCGCTCGCCGAGCGCATCGGCCCGGGAGAGCTGGTCTTCGACACGATGGCGGGCGAGATCCGCGTGGCGACGACGTTGGACGAGGGGGCGGAGGGGGACGGCGGGGCCCCGCAGGCCACCCTCACCAGCGCGCCCACGCACTCCCGCCCGGCCGACGAGACCCTGACCGAGCAGGTGCTGAAGGCCCTGCGCTGGACGCGGGACGACCTGGACCCGGCCCTTCCGCCGCATATCGCCTTCGCGGGCAACGACCACCTCGTTCTCGCCGCGGCCACCCGCGAGCGGCTGGCCGCCCTGGACTACGACTTCGACGCGCTGGAAGAGCTGATGCGGGTCCACGGGTGGACCACGGTCCACCTGGTGTGGCGCGAGGCCGCGGACCGCTTCGACTTCCACGCCCGCGACCCGTTCCCGCCCGGTGGCGTCGTGGAGGACCCGGCCACCGGCGCCGCGGCCGCCGCCTTCGGCGGCTATCTGCGGGCGCTCGGGCTGGTGACGGAGGAGACCAGGGTCCGGATCCGGCAGGGCGAGGACATGGGGCGGCCCAGCGATCTCCTCGTCGACATACGCCCCGACGAGGAGCGGGTGCGGGTCACGGGCCGGGCGGTGGCGATCCCGGGAGCGTAGGGGTGCGCCCGGCATCTGAGTTTGCGGTGAGTATGAGACAGCGACACGCCGACGGGACGGCGTGTCGC
>NZ_JBSFMM010000334.1:0-8783 GCF_053599555.1 Streptomyces sp. NPDC000941 | reverse complement strand
GCCCAGCGGGCGCGGGCGGCGCGGACCGGCGGCGCGCTGACCGGCGGCCGGGCGCGGCCGCGGGCCGCCGAGCGGGTGCCGCGCGCCGCTGCGCCGCCGGAGCTCGCGGCCCGGGGGCTGCCCTGGGGGATCGCGCTGACGGCGGCGGGGATCGCGCTGGAGGCATACACCGGCAACACGGACAGCGGCCCGCCCCCGCCGTCCGACGCACTGCTGCCGCTGCCCGGCGGACTCGGGGGCAGCCCGCCCGGCGTGGTGGGCGGCTGGGCGCTGACGGCGGTCGGGCTGGTGCTGGCCGGGCCCGGCCTCACCCATCTGTGCGGCAGACTGCTGGCCGCCGGGCGCCCTGGCGCGCTGCGGCTGCTGGCCGGGCGGGTGTTGCAGCAGGAGGCGGGGCGCCTGGGGCATTCGGTCGGCGTGCTGTGCGCCGTCGCCACCGGCGCGTACGCCGCGGTCGAGCTGTACGGCACCGGCTCCGGCCCGTCCGGGCACCGCCCCTTCGGCCCGCTCACCGGCCTGGGCGCGGCCCTGATCGTGATGTGCGCCACCGCCTCGGTGCTCACGGCGGCGCTCGAGGCGAAGAGCGCGCGGGGCGGGACGACGGACGCCCTGCTGCGGCTGGGCACGCCCCCGCGCCTGCTGCGCGGCGCCGCGGCCCTGCGCGGCCTGGCGCTGCTGGTCCTGCTGACGCCGCTGACCTGGGCGATCGCGGAGCTGAGCACACTTCCGTTCCACCGCTGACCGGCGCGGCCGTACGGAACACTGGACTGGGGCCGTACGGGACGAGACCGCGCGCGGCGCCGCCAGTAGCATGTCGCCGTGCTGACCGACGACGCTTCCACCGCCGCCCAAGACCCGTGCCCCGACCGGGAGATCGAGTCCCTGCGGGAGTTCGACGAGGTCGTGGCGCGCGGCACCCTGGCCGGTTACCGCGTCCAGTCCGTCGACCTGACGGGCCGTACGCGGGCGCTGCTCGACACGGACACCGCCGAGGCGGTCTTCCTCGGCTGCCCGATGGAGCCGGAGGCCGCCGCCAAGGTACGGGCCGGCGGCGCGCTGGTCTTCCCGCCGGTGCCAGGGCTGCCGTTCGACCCGTATCGCGGCACCCTCTACTCGCCGCAGGAGCTGTTCGAGGGGCTGGCGGAGCAGGGCTACGCGGGGACGCCCGACGCGCTGGCGTACGCCTGGTTCCAGCGCACCAAGGCCGACGGCGACATCTTCTCCTCGATGCTGCGCTCCATCCACGACGACGCCGTCTCCGACGCCCTCGACGAGCTCCTCGCCGGGTCCCGGGTCGTGGGCGTGATGGGCGGCCACGCCCTGGAGCGCGGCTCCGAAGGCTACGCGGGCGCGGCCCGGCTCGGGCGGGCCCTGGCGCGGGCCGGGCTCACGGTCGCGACCGGCGGCGGTCCTGGTGCGATGGAGGCGGCCAACCTGGGCGCGTACGCGGCCCCGTTCGCCGACGACATGCTCGACGAGTCCCTTGAACTGCTCGCCAAGGCCCCCTCCTTCCGGCCGTCCGTCGGCGAGTGGGCTGAGGCGGCCTTCGCGGTGCGCGAGCGGTGGCCGGACGGCGGCGCGTCGGTCGGCATCCCCACCTGGTTCTACGGGCATGAGCCGCCCAGCGCGTTCGCCTCGCACATAGCGAAGTACTTCGCCAACGCCACGCGCGAGGACGGCCTGCTGGCGCGGTCGAACGCGGGGGTGGTGTTCCTGCCGGGCGCCGCCGGGACCGTACAGGAGATCTTCGACAACGCGACGCCGAACTACTACGAGTCGCGCGGCGAGCCGACGCCGATGGTGCTCGTGGACCGCGACCACTGGACGCGCCGCCTGCCGACCTGGCCGCTGCTGGAGGCGCTTGCCGAGGGCAGGTCCATGAAGGCCCGGATCGCGCTGGTGGACTCGGTGGACGAAGCTCCGGGCGCGCTCATTTCGCTGGGGGCGTCGGTGGGAGCGTCCCGGGCGGCGTCGTCCCAGGCGGGCTGAGCAGCCCAGGCGGCGTCCCGGGCGGGCTGGGCATCCCGGGCGGCGTCTCCTACGGGCTGAGCAGCCGGGCCAGCGTCCGGTACGAGGCGTCCCAGCTCCACTCCTGGCACACCCAGGCCCGCCCCTTCTCGCCCATGGCCCGGGCGGCGGGCCGGTCCTGGAGCAGCGCGATCAGCCGGTCGGCGATGGCGCGCGTGGCGCGGCCGTCGACGACATGCCCGGTCTCGCCGTCCCGGACGGCGTCCGGCGCGCCGCCGGAATCCCCGGCGAGCACCGGCAACCCGGCGGCGGCCGCCTCCAGGAAGACGATGCCCAGGCCCTCGACCTCCAGGCCGCCCTTGCGGGTGCGGCACGGCATCGCGAAGACGTCGGCGGCGGCGTAATAGGACGGCATCGCGCGGTGCCGCACCCCGCCCGCGAAAACCACGGCGTCCCTGACGCCGTGTGCGTCGGCGACCCGGCGCAGCCCGTACGCGTAGGGGCCGTCGCCGACGAGCAGCAGAACGGCCCCGGGCACGGCCCGGCGCACCAGCGGCAGGGCCCGGATGAGCGCGTCCTGACCCTTGCGCCGGACGAGCCGGGCGGCGCACAGGATCACCTGCCGGCCGGCGAGCCGGTGGCGCTCGCGTACGATCCGCGCGTCGAGCCCGGGGCGGAAGGCGGAGGTGTCGACTCCGGGGACCAGCCGGGTCATCCGGGCCGCGGCGGCGGACCCCAGGGCGACGGCGAAGGCGCGCGGGTGGCGGCTCCCAGGTAGGTCACGGTGTCCGCCCCGGCCCCGACGCGGCGCAGCAGCGCTCGGGTTCCCGGGGTGCGGGCCCACCACACCTCGTGGCCGTGCGTGGTGGCGACGATCCGGCGCACCCCCGCCTCGCGGCGCAACCGCCCGGCCATCAGCCCCAGGGGCGCGGCGGCGCCGAACCACACGCTGTCGCAGCGGTGGCGGCGGGCCAGTTCCACCGCGCGGCTGGTGGCGCGCCGGGTGGGCAGCAGCGTGCGAGCCCCGTCGCGGACGACGAGATGGGGCAGGCCGGCGTCGTACGGGGCAGCGCCCGGCTCGGACGAGGTGTGGACGACGACAGCCTCCGGTGGGAAGCGGCTGGTCATGGCCTGGACGAAGGTCTCGATGCCACCCTGGCGCGGCGGAAAGTCATTGGTGATCACGAGGGTGCGCGGCATCCCGCGTGGCTGCTCGGTCATACGGCCCGAGGCTACGAACGACCCTGCCCCGCCGCGTCACACGCAGGAGGTAAGTCCGGCATCACACCGTGGTGTGACAAGGGGGCACGCCGTGGGCGGAAGACGGGGCCCGAGTATCAACCCGTACGGTGACGCGGCCCGCCGCCGTGGTACGAAGAAATGACGCCATGCGCACCCCTTCCACGGGCGGCGGACGCCCGCCCGAGCCGCCGCCCCCGCCTACCCCTGGGCGACCGGAGCGGTTCGCCCGGTCGCGGTCCTGGTGAGCTTCGCCGCGGGGTCGGATCCGTATCCGACGGCCGCCGTCAGCGGGCTGACCACCTGCTACTCCCGTCTGTGGCACATCAGCGGTTACGAGCCCGCGCCCAGCACCACCACATCGTCCGCGTCGAAAGCGACGCCGACCCGCTCCCCCTCCTTCGGCGCGTCCCGCAGCGGGCACGCCGCCTCCAGGCGCGGCGCGCCCGCCGGTTGGAGGACGAGGGCCACGCGGTCGCCGCGGAAGGTGCGCGCCGCCACCGTGCAGGGCAGGCCCTTCTCGAGGGAGGTGAGCCGTACCCCGGCCGGGCGGACCAGCAGCCGGCACGGCCCGGGCGGGGTGCCGTCGGGCACGGGCAACTCGCCCCAGCGTGTGTCGGCGCTCCCGCCCCGTACGGTGGCGTCAACCAGGTTGTCGAAGCCGAGGAAGCGGGCGACGAACTCGGTGGCGGGCCGCTGCCAAACCTCCAGCGGGGTGCCGGTCTGCGCGATGCGCCCGCCGTCCATCACCACCACCCGGTCCGCGAGCGCGAACGCCTCCCCCTGGTCGTGGGTGACCGCGAGGACCGTGGTGCCCAGTTCGCCGAAGAGCTGGCGCAGTTCGACCACCAGCCGCTCCCGCAGCCCGCGGTCGAGCTGGCCCAGTGGCTCGTCCAGCATCAGCAACTTGGGCCGCGGGGCCAGGGCGCGGGCCAGCGCGACCCGCTGCTGCTCGCCGCCGGACAGCGAGGCGATCGCGCGCCGCTGCGCGCCCGGCAGGCCGACCAGTTCCAGCAGTTCGGCGACCCGGCGCTCCGCCTCGGCGCGCGCCACCTTGCGCATGCGCAGCCCGAAGGCGACGTTGCCGCCCACATCACGCTGCGGGAAGAGCTGGTGGTCCTGGAACATCAGGCCCACGCCGCGCCGGTGGGTGGGCACCCCCGTCTGGTCCCGCCCGGCCAGCCACACCCGGCCGTTGTGGGCCCGTTCCAGGCCCGCAACGACGCGCAGCAGCGTGGACTTGCCGCCGCCGCTCGGCCCCAGCACCGACACCGTCTCGTGCTCGGCGACCTCGAGGTCCACGGCGTCCAGCGCCGCCCGCTCGCCGTAGCGGACCGTCACCTCGTCCAGTCGCAGCAGCGTCATCAGAACTCCCCCGAACGGTCGGTGCGGATCCGCTCGAGTACCAGCAGGGAGCCCGCGCACACCAGCATCAGAATCGTGCTCAGGGCCATGGCCTGGCCGTAGTTGAGCTGCCCGGCCCGGCCGAGGAAGCGGGCGACGGCGACCGGGAGGGTCGGGTGGTCGGGCCTGGCGATGAACACCGTCGCCCCGAACTCGCCGAGCGAGACGGCGAAGGCGAAGCCCGCCGCGACCCCGAGGGCCCGCGCGACCAGTGGCAGGTCCACCTCCCGCCAGGCCCGCAGCGGGGACGCGCCGAGCACGGCCGCCGCCTCGCGCAGCCGGTGGTCCACCGCGCGCAGCACGGGCAGCATGGTCCGTACGACGAAGGGCACGCCCACCAGGGCCTGCGCGAGCGGTACGAGGATCCATGAGGCGCGCAGGTCCAGCGGCGGCTCGTCCAGCGCGATGAGAAAGCCGAAGCCGACGGTGACGGCGGAGGTGCCGAGCGGCAGCATCAGCAGCGCGTCGAAGCCCCGTACCAGTCTGCCCGCTTTCCTGGTCAACGCGGCCGCCGCCAAGCCGCCCACGACGACGGCGAAGACGGTCGCCACGGCGGCGTAGCGCAGGGAGTTCCAAACGGCGTCCATAGGGGCGACGAAAAACGTCCCGCCGCTGTCCGCCACCGACTGGAGGGCGCGGTAGTAGTCGAGTCCGTAGCCGCTGGGGGCGTCCAGGGACCGTTCGACCAGGACCGCGAGCGGCAGCAGGATCAGCAGCGCCACGACGGCGAGCACGCCCCACAGCAGCACCCATTGGGCCGCGCCCTGGGGGCGGCGCGCGGTCTGTTCGGGGGCGACCAGCTTCAAGGCGCCCTCGCGGCGCCGTACGGTCCACGCGTGCAGGGCCAGGACCGCGGCCACGGCCGCGAACTGGACCAGCGTCAGCACGGCGGCGGTCGGCAGGTCGAGCAGCTGGGCGGTCTCCCGGTAGATCGCGACCTCCAGGGTGGCGTACCGGGGGCCGCCGAGGATCTGGATGACGCCGAAGGAGGTGAAGGTGAACAGGAAGACCATCAACGCGGCGGCCGCCACGGCGGGCGCCAGCGCCGGCAGCGTCACCCGCCGCCACGCGGCCAGGCGGCTCGCGCCGAGGACCCGTGCGGCCTCCTCCTGCCGCGGGTCGAGCTGCGCCCACAGCCCGCCGACGGTCCGTACCACCACCGCGTAGTTGAAGAAGACGTGCGCGAGGAGGATCGCCCATACGGAGGTGTCGAGCCGCACCCCCCACAGGTTGTCCAGCAGCCCGCCGTGGCCGAGCAGGGCCAGGAACGCCGAGCCCGCGACGACGGTCGGCAGGACGAAGGGGACGGTCACGACGGCGCGCAGCAGCCGCTTGCCGGGGAAGGTGAAGCGGGCGAAGACATACGCGCCGGGCAGCGCGACCGCCAGCGTCAGGGCGGTGGAGGCGGCCGCCTGCCAGCCGGTGAACCACAGGATGTCCAGGACCGCCGGGTCGGTGAGCACATCGCCGATACGGCCCAGCCGCCAGTGGCCGTCGACGCGCAGCCCGCGGGTGACGATGGCGGCCACCGGATAGAGGAAGAACAGCGCGAAGAAGGCGGCGGGCACGGCCATCAGGGTCAGCCGCAGCGCCGCCTCGCGCAGCCGCGCGCGCCGCCGCCCGGTGCGCTCCTTCGCCTCCTCCGGCTCAGTGGCAGGCCGCTTTACAGGACGAGCGAGGACCATGCCTTGACCCACTGGTCACGGTTCTTGGCGATCTTCCGGGGGTCCAGGGTGGCCGAGTCGGCGATCTTCACACCGTACTTCGTGAACAGCTCGGGCAGCTTCGCGTCCTCGCGGGCCGGGTTGACGTACATGTTGAGCGGCACGTCCTCCTGGAACTGCTTGGTCAGCAGAAAGTCCAGCAGCGCCTTGCCGCCCTTGGTGTTCGAAGCGCCCTTCAACAGTCCGGCGAATTCCACCTGCCGGAAGCAGGTTCCCGTCGCGACCCCCGTAGGGGCCTGCGCGGGCCGCGGCTTGGCGTCGACGACCTCGGCGGGCGGGCTGGAGGCGTACGAGACGACCAGCGGCCGGTCGCCCTTGGCGCCGCCCGCCGAACCGGAGAAGCGGTCGTAGTACGCCTGCTCCCAGCCGTCGACGACCTCGACGCCGTTGGCCCTGAGCTTCTTCCAGTAGCCCTGCCAGCCGTCGTCGCCGTACCGGGCGGCCGTGCCCAGCAGAAACGCGAGGCCGGGCGAGGAGGTGGCCGCGTTCTCGGTGACCAGGAGGTTCTTGTAGGCGGGCTTGGTCAGGTCGTCGAGGGTCTTCGGCGGGGCCAGCTTCTTGTCGGCGAAGTACTTGCGGTCGTAGTTGACGCAGATGTCGCCGAAGTCGACCGGGGTGACGCGGTGCTCGGCCGCGTCGAGCTGGAGGGCCGCCGGGACCTTGTCCAGGCCCTTGGCCTGGTAGGGGGCGAACAGGTCGTTGTCGAGCGCGCGGGAGAGCAGAGTGTTGTCGACCCCGAAGAAAACGTCGCCCTGGGGATGCGATTTGGAGAGTATCGCCTGGTTGACGGCCGCCCCGGCGTCGCCGCCCGGCAGGACCTGCACCTTGTAGCCGGTCTGCCGGGTGAACTCCTTCAGCACGGCCTTCGACGCGGCGAACGAGTCGTGCGAGACCAGCTTCACGGTCTTGGAACCGGAGCCTTTTGCGGAGCCGGAATCCTCGCCGCAGGCGACGAGCGTGGTGAGGCCGAGCGAGCCGAAGAGGGCGGCGACGACGGCATGCCGAAGACGGCTGTTCATATGAGACTGACTCCCTACGCCGGTATGACCCGGATCAGGTCCGAGGGTCTGCGGCCGAGCCGCACTCTCAGCGCTGTTCGCGCTCCCCTGTCGGAATGTTCACTTGTACGAGATGTGGATGTATGCACGAGGGTGGTGCCAGGGCACCGTATCAGCCGGCCCTCAGCGCTCCGTCGCCGCCAGCTGCCCGCACGCCCCGTCGATCTCCTGCCCCCGGGTGTCCCGGACGGTCACGGGCACGCCGTGTGCCTCCAGGGCGGCCACGAACGCCCTCTCGTCCTCGGGCCTGGACGCGGTCCACTTGGAGCCGGGCGTCGGGTTGAGCGGGATCAGATTGACGTGCACCCGGCGGCCCTTGAGCAGCCGCCCCAGCAGGTCTGCCCGCCATGCCTGGTCGTTGATGTCCCTGATCAGGGCGTACTCGATGGAGACGCGACGGCCCGACTTCTCCGCGTACTCCCACGCGGCGTCCAGAACCTCGCGGACCTTCCAGCGGGTGTTGACCGGGACGAGGGTGTCGCGCAGCTCGTCGTCGGGCGCGTGCAGCGACACCGCGAGACGGCATTTGAAGCCCTCGTCGGCGAACCGCAGCATCGCCGGCACCAGCCCGACGGTCGAGACGGTGATACCGCGCTGGGACAGGCCGAGGCCGTCCGGCTCCGGGTCGGTCAGCCTGCGGATGGCGCCGACGACGCGGTTGTAGTTGGCGAGCGGCTCGCCCATGCCCATGAAGACGATGTTGGACAGCCGCGCCGGGCCACCGGGACTGCGCTTCCCCCCGGGGGACGACCCCCCAGACCCCCCGAATTCTCCGTCCCGCAGCGCCCGCATCCCGTCGACGATCTGGTGCACGATCTCGGCAGTGGACAGATTGCGGTCCAGGCCCGCCTGGCCGGTGGCGCAGAACGGGCAGTTCATGCCGCAGCCCGCCTGGGAGCTGATGCACATGGTGACCCGGTCCGGGTAGCGCATCAGCACGGACTCCACGAGCGTGCCGTCGAACAGCCGCCACAGGGTCTTACGGGTGGTGTCGTCGTCGCAGCTGATGTGGCGCACCACGCTCATCAGGTCCGGCAGCAGCCCGGCCGCCAGCTTCTCGCGCGCGGCGGCCGGGATGTCGGTCCACTGGGCCGGGTCGTGGCTGTAGCGGGCGAAGTAGTGGCGCGATACCTGGCCGGCCCGGAAGGGCTTCTCTCCGAGGGCGGCCACGGCCTCGCGGCGCTCGGCGGGCGAGAGGTCGGCGAGATGCCGCGGGGGCTTCTTGGCTCCGCGCGGCGTGACGAATGTGAGTTCTCCGGGCTTGGGCATGGTTCAACCAGTGTCGCAGACGTGCGTACGGCCTCGTGCCAGATGGCGGGGGGAGCCAAACCATCATGAGCGGTACGAAGGCGGACGGGCCTGATGAGCCGGACGGCCATGTCGATGGAGG
>NZ_JBSFMM010000333.1:0-8989 GCF_053599555.1 Streptomyces sp. NPDC000941 | reverse complement strand
GCCGGAGCATGTGCCCCGGCGCCCGCCCCACCGCTACTGCGCGCGGGCCGCGGTCAAATGCTCCGCGTGCTCCTGGAGGGACCGGACGCCGACCTCGCCCCGGCCCAGCGCCTCGATGCCCTGGACGGCGGCCGCGAGGGCCTGGACCGTGGTCAGGCAGGGGACGGAGCGGGCCACGGCCGCCGTACGGATGTCGTAGCCGTCAAGACGGCCGCCGGTGCCGTACGGCGTGTTGACGATCAGGTCGACCTCGCCGTCGTGGATGAGCTGGACGATGGTCTTCTCGCCGTTCGGCCCCTCGCCCTCGCTCTGCTTGCGCACCACGGTCGCGTTGATGCCGTTGCGCTTGAGGACCTCGGCGGTGCCGGAGGTGGCCAGCAGCTCGAAGCCGAGGGCGACCAGCTCCCGGGCCGGGAAGATCATCGAGCGCTTGTCGCGGTTGGCGACGGATACGAACGCCCGGCCCTTGTTGGGCAGCGCCCCGTACGCCCCGGCCTGCGACTTGGCGTACGCCGCGCCGAAGACCGAGTCGATGCCCATGACCTCGCCGGTGGAGCGCATCTCCGGGCCCAGGATGGTGTCCACGCCGCGCCCCGAGGCGTCGCGGAACCGGCTCCACGGCATCACGGCCTCCTTGACGGAGATCGGCGCGTCCAGCGGGAGCGTGCCGCCGTCGCCGCTGCTCGGCAGCAGGCCCTCGGCGCGCAGCTCGGCGATGGTCGCGCCCAGCGAGATACGGGCGGCGGCCTTGGCGAGCGGCACGGCGGTGGCCTTGGAGGTGAAGGGGACCGTACGGGAGGCGCGCGGGTTCGCCTCCAGGACGTACAGGATGTCCCCGGCCATGGCGAACTGGATGTTGATCAGCCCGCGCACCCCGACGCCGCGCGCGATGGCCTCGGTGGAGGACCGCAGCCGCTTGATGTCGAAGCCGCCGAGGGTGATCGGGGGCAGCGCGCAGGCCGAGTCGCCGGAGTGGATACCGGCCTCTTCGATGTGCTCCATGACGCCGCCGAGGTAGAGCTCATGGCCGTCGTAGAGCGCGTCCACGTCGATCTCGATGGCGTCGTCGAGGAAGCGGTCGATGAGGACCGGGTGCTCGGAGATCAGCCCGGCGTGCCGCTCCAGATAGGCGGCCAGGGACGGCTCGTCGTAGACGATCTCCATGCCGCGGCCGCCCAGCACGTACGAGGGGCGGACCATGACCGGGTAGCCGATCTCGGCGGCGATGCCCTTGGCCTCCGCGAAGGAGAAGGCGGTGCCGTACTTGGGCGCGGGCAGCCCGGCCTCGGTCAGCACCCGGCCGAAGGCGCCGCGCTCCTCGGCGAGGTTGATCGCCTCGGGCGAGGTGCCGACGACCGGCACGCCGTTGTCCTTGAGCGCCTGGGCCAGGCCCAGCGGGGTCTGGCCGCCGAGTTGGACGATGACGCCCGCGACCGGGCCCGCCTGCTGCTCGGCGTGGACGATCTCCAGCACGTCCTCCAGGGTGAGCGGCTCGAAGTAGAGCCGGTCGGAGGTGTCGTAGTCGGTGGAGACGGTCTCCGGGTTGCAGTTGACCATGACGGTCTCGTAGCCCGCGTCGTGCAGCGCGAAGGAGGCGTGCACACACGAGTAGTCGAACTCGATGCCCTGGCCGATCCGGTTGGGGCCCGAGCCCAGGATGATCACTGCAGGCTTCTCGCGCGGCGCGACCTCGGACTCCTCGTCGTAGGAGGAGTAGAAGTACGGGGTCTGGGCGGCGAACTCGGCAGCGCAGGTGTCCACGGTCTTGTAGACGGGGCGTACGCCCAGGGCATGGCGCACCTCGCGGACCACGTCCTCGCGCAGCGAGCGGATGGCCGCGATCTGGGCGTCGGAGAAGCCGTGCCGCTTGGCCTCGGCCAGCAGCTCCGGCTCCAGCTTCTCGGCGGCCGCGAGCTCGTCGGCGATCTCCTTGATCAGGAAGAGCTGGTCGACGAACCACGGGTCGATCTTCGTGGCCTCGAAGACCTCTTCCTGCGTGGCCCCGGCCCGGATGGCCTGCATGACCGTGTTGATACGGCCGTCGGTCGGGCGCCGGGCCTCGTCCAGCAGGGCGGCCTTGTCGCCGGGCTCGCCGACGAACGAGAACTGGCTGCCCTTCTTCTCCAGCGAGCGCAGCGCCTTCTGCAGCGCCTCGGTGAAGTTACGGCCGATCGCCATGGCCTCGCCGACCGACTTCATGGTGGTGGTGAGGGTGGAGTCGGCGCTCGGGAACTTCTCGAAGGCGAACCGCGGGGCCTTGACGACCACATAGTCGAGCGTCGGCTCGAAGGAGGCCGGGGTCTCCTGCGTGATGTCGTTCGGGATCTCGTCGAGGGTGTAGCCGACGGCGAGCTTGGCCGCGATCTTGGCGATCGGGAAGCCGGTCGCCTTGGACGCCAGGGCCGAGGAGCGCGAGACGCGCGGGTTCATCTCGATGACGATGACCCGGCCGTCGTCGGGGTTGACCGCGAACTGGATGTTGCAGCCGCCGGTGTCGACGCCGACCTCGCGGATGACGGCGATGCCGATGTCGCGCAGCACCTGGTACTCGCGGTCGGTGAGGGTCATCGCGGGCGCGACGGTGATCGAGTCGCCGGTGTGCACGCCCATCGGGTCGAAGTTCTCGATGGAGCAGACGACCACGACGTTGTCGTGCTTGTCGCGCATCAGCTCCAGCTCGTACTCCTTCCAGCCGAGGATGGACTCTTCGAGCAGCACCTCGGTGGTGGGCGAGAGCGTCAGGCCCTGGCCGGCGATGCGGCGCAGCTCCTCCTCGTCGTGGGCGAAGCCGGAGCCGGCGCCGCCCATGGTGAAGGAGGGGCGTACGACGACGGGGTAGCCGCCGAGCCCGTCGACGCCGGCGAGGACGTCGTCCATGGAGTGGCAGATGACCGAGCGGGCGGACTCGCCGTGGCCGATCTTGGTGCGGACGGCCTCGACGACGCCCTTGAAGAGGTCGCGGTCCTCGCCCTTGTGGATGGCCTCGACGTTGGCGCCGATCAGCTCGACGCCGTACTTCTCGAGCGTGCCCGCCTCGTGCAGGGAGATCGCGGTGTTGAGCGCGGTCTGCCCGCCGAGGGTGGGCAGCAGCGCGTCGGGGCGCTCCTTGGCGATGATCTTCTCGACGAACTCCGGGGTGATCGGCTCGACGTACGTCGCGTCGGCGATCTCCGGGTCGGTCATGATCGTGGCCGGGTTGGAGTTGACCAGGACGACCCGCAGCCCCTCCGCCCGCAGGACGCGGCAGGCCTGGGTCCCGGAGTAGTCGAATTCGGCGGCCTGGCCGATGACGATCGGGCCGGAGCCGATGACCAGAACGGACTGGATGTCGGTGCGCTTAGGCACGCTGGCCCTCCATCAGGGAGACAAAGCGGTCGAACAGGTAGGCCGCGTCGTGCGGACCCGCGGCGGCCTCGGGGTGGTACTGGACGCTGAACGCGGGGCGGTCGAGCAGCTGAAGGCCCTCGACCACGTTGTCGTTGAGGCACACATGGGAGACCACGACCTGCCCGTACGGGGTGTCGGATGGCCCGTCCAGCGGGGCGTCGACGGCGAAGCCGTGGTTGTGCGCGGTGACCTCGACCTTGCCGGTCGTGCGGTCCTGTACGGGCTGGTTGATGCCGCGGTGGCCGTACTTCAGCTTGTAGGTACCGAAGCCCAGCGCGCGGCCGAGGATCTGGTTGCCGAAGCAGATGCCGAACAGCGGGGTGGAGCGCTCCAGGACCGCCCGCATCACGGAGACCGGGTGGTCGGCGGTGGCCGGGTCGCCCGGGCCGTTGGAGAAGAACACCCCGTCGGGCTTGACCGCGTAGACGTCCTCGACGGTGGCGGTCGCGGGCAGGACGTGCACCTCGATACCGCGCTCGGCCATCCGGTGCGGGGTCATGCCCTTGATGCCGAGGTCGACCGCGGCGACGGTGAACCGCTTGGTACCGATCGCGGGCACGACGTAACGCTCCGTGGTGGCGACCTCGCCGCTCAGGTCCGCGCCCTTCATCTCGGGCACGGCCCGCACCTTGGCCAGCAGGGCCGTCTCATCGGCGACCTCCTGGCCGGAGAAGATGCCGACGCGCATGGCGCCGCGCTCGCGCAGATGGCGGGTGAGGGCGCGGGTGTCGATACCGCTGATGCCGACCACGCCCTGGGCGGCCAGCTCCTCGTCCAGGGAGCGGCGCGAGCGCCAGTTGGAGGGCACCCGGGCGGGGTCGCGGACCACATAGCCCGAGACCCAGATCCGCTTCGACTCCGGGTCCTCGTCGTTGACGCCGGTGTTGCCGACGTGCGGGGCGGTCATGACGACGACCTGGCGGTGGTACGAGGGGTCGGTCAGGGTCTCCTGGTAGCCGGTCATACCGGTGGAGAACACCGCCTCGCCGAAGGTCTCCCCCACGGCGCCGTAGGCCCGGCCGCGGAAGGTGCGGCCGTCCTCCAGGACGAGGACTGCGGGGCTCTCGGCCCCCCTGTTGGAGGTGGTCATCGTGCGCCTTCCGTGTCGTGCGAGGGGGCGACCGCGTCGCTGGGGCCACCGGAGAGTGCGGAGAGTTCGGTGAGGGCGTCCACCCACGCGGTGTGCTCGGCCGCGTGGTCGGAGCGGAAGCCGGAGTCGATCAGGCGGTCGCCCAGCTGCCAGGTGATCACCAGCAGGCCGCCCTCGGTGAGGACCTTGCCGGCGATGCCCTTGTCGAGCCGGGCGCCGCGCAGGCTCGCGGCCGGGATGAAGAAGTCGCTTGCCCCGGGCCGTACGACGGCGAGGCCCTGCTCGGTCAGGGTGAGCTCGGCGCGGCTGCGGGTGCCGAGTCCCCGGGCGACGATCCGGTCGAGCCACTGCCCGGCGGTGGTCGAGCCGTGGTAGCGGCCGGAGAGGCGCAGCCGGGCGGGCCCGAGCTCCGCCGGGTCCGGGGCCTGGGGCAGCTCGGGCAGATCGCCCTGGAGCGTGCCCCGCCACTTCCAGCCCTCGCGCATCAGCCAGTAGACGAGCCCGATGACGAGCAGCAGGCCCACGACCCAGCCGACGCGCGCGGCCCAGTCCGTCACGTCCTGCGACTTCTGCTCGGCCGCCAGGCCCGCCAGGTGGCCCGCCGCCGGATGTGCCAGGTTGCTCAGACCGTTCAGACTGCTCAGAGGTGTCACGCCAGTTTCCCGTCCACGACCGTCGCCCGGCCCCGCAGGAAGGTGTACGTCACTCGTCCCGGCAGTTCACGGCCCTCGTAGGGGGTGTTGCGGCTGCGGGAGGCGAAGCCCGCAGGGTTCACCACACCACGGTATGCGGAGTCGAGCAGAGTGAGGTTGGCGGGCTCCCCGGGGGCGATGGGGCGCCCGTGGCCGGCCAGGCGGCCGATGGCCGAGGGGCGGTGCGACATCCGGTCGGCGACGCCCGCCCAGTCCAGCAGGCCGGTGTCGACCATGGTGTGCTGGACGACGGAGAGCGCGGTCTCCAGGCCGACCATGCCCATGGCCGCCGCGCCCCACTCGCAGTCCTTGTCCTCGTGCGGATGCGGGGCGTGGTCGGTGGCGACGCAGTCGATGGTGCCGTCGGCCAGCGCCTCGCGCAGCGCCATGACGTCGGCCTCGGTGCGCAGCGGCGGGTTCACCTTGTAGACGGGGTTGTAGGAGCGTACGAGCTCGTCGGTGAGCAGCAGGTGGTGCGGGGTGACCTCGGCGGTCACGTTCCACCCCTTGGACTTGGCCCAGCGGACGATCTCGACCGAGCCCGCGGTGGACAGATGGCAGATGTGCACCCGGGAGCCGACGTGCGCGGCGAGCAGCACATCGCGGGCGATGATCGACTCCTCGGCGACGGCCGGCCAGCCGCCGAGCCCCAGCTCGGCGGAGACCACGCCCTCGTTCATCTGGGCGCCCTCGGTCAGCCGCGGCTCCTGGGCGTGCTGGGCGATGACGCCGTCGAAGGCCTTCACGTACTCCAGGGCGCGGCGCATGATCACCGCGTCGTCCACGCACTTGCCGTCGTCGGAGAAGACCCGTACGCCCGCGGCCGAGTCGTTCATGGCGCCCAGCTCGGCGAGCTTCTTGCCCTCCAGGCCGACGGTGACGGCGCCGACGGGCTGCACATCGCAGTAGCCGGACTCCTTGCCGAGCCGCCACACCTGCTCGACGACGCCCGCGGTGTCGGCGACCGGGAAGGTGTTGGCCATGGCGTGGACGGCGGTGTAGCCGCCCGCGGCGGCCGCGCGGGTGCCGGTGTGGACGGTCTCGGAGTCCTCGCGGCCGGGCTCGCGCAGATGGGTGTGGAGGTCGACGAGGCCGGGCAGCAAGATCTGTCCCGTGGCGTCGATCACGGTCGCGTCGCCCGCGTCGATGCCGGTGCCGACGGAGGCGATCCGCTCGCCCTCGATCAGCACGTCCCGCGGCTCGCCACCGAGGACCTTCGCACCGCGGAGGAGGGTCTTGTGGGTGTCGCTCATGGTTACTTGCTCTCCTCGGTGGCGGTGCGGGACGTGGTGACGGCGGGCTCGTTCCCGCCGAGCAGCAGATACAGGACGGCCATGCGGATCGAGACACCGTTGGCGACCTGCTCGACCGCGGTGCAGCGGTCGGAGTCCGCGACCTCGGCGGTGATCTCCATGCCGCGGTTCATCGGGCCGGGGTGCATGACGATGGCGTGCTCGGGCATACGGGCCATCCGGTCGCCGTCAAGCCCGTAGCGGCGCGCGTACTCGCGCTCGGTGGGGAAGAAGGCGGCGTGCATACGCTCGCGCTGGACCCGCAGCATCATCACGGCGTCGGACTTGCCGACGACCGCGTCGAGGTCGTACGAGACCTCGCACGGCCAGCTCTCGACTCCGAAGGGCACCAGGGTCGGCGGGGCGACCAGGGTCACCTCGGCGCCCAGGGTGGACAGCAGATGGACGTTGGAGCGGGCGACCCGGCTGTGCAGGACGTCGCCGACGATCGTGATCCGGCGGCCCGCCAGGTCCTGCCCGGTGCCCGAGGTCAGATGGCGGCGCATGGTGAAGGCGTCGAGCAGCGCCTGGGTGGGGTGCTCATGGGTGCCGTCCCCCGCGTTGACGACCGAGCCGCCGATCCAGCCGGAAGTGGCCAGCCGGTGCGGGGCGCCGGAGTCGTGGTGGCGGATGACGACGGCGTCGGCGCCCATCGCCTCCAGGGTGAGCGCGGTGTCCTTCAGGGACTCGCCCTTGGAGACCGAGGAGCCCTTGGCGGAGAAGTTGATGACGTCGGCGGACAGCCGCTTGGCAGCCGCCTCGAACGAGATACGGGTGCGGGTGGAGTCCTCGAAGAAGAGGTTGACGACGGTACGGCCGCGCAGGGTCGGCAGTTTCTTGATCGGCCGGTCGGCGATACGGGCCAGCTCCTCGGCGGTGTCGAGGATCAGGACGGCGTCGTCGCGCGTGAGATCGGCGGCCGAGATGAGGTGGCGCTTCATCCGGTTGCTCCGTGGGTGAGGGAGATGTTCAGGCGTGCGGCGGGCAGGCGGGGGCGCGGGGGCGTCGTCGTGGCCGGTGCACCGGGCCCGCGGCGGTCACCGGGGCTCCGGTCCGGTCCGTGGGCGACCGTGGCTCCGCGGTTCCGTAGCCGTGGCTCCGTAGCCGTGGCTCCGTGGTCCGTGGTTCCGTGCCGCGACGGCTCCGTCCGGGCTACTGCCCGTCCGCGGGGGCGGTCCCGCGCACCCCGAGGAGCACGCTGTCGCGGCCGTCCTCCTCGGTGAGCTGGACCTTGACCGTCTCCCGCAGCGACGTGGGGAGGTTCTTGCCGACGTAGTCGGCGCGGATCGGCAGTTCGCGGTGGCCGCGATCCACCAGGACCGCGAGCTGCACGGCGCGCGGCCGGCCGATATCGCCCAGGGCGTCGAGCGCGGCACGGATGGTGCGGCCCGAGAAGAGCACATCGTCGACCAGCACCACCAGACGGCCGTCGATGCCGTCGCCGGGGATGTCGGTGCGGGCGAGCGCGCGAGCCGGGCGCAGCCGCAGGTCGTCGCGGTACATGGTGATGTCGAGCGAGCCGACCGGCAGCTCGCCGGGCGCCTTGCCGGTGATCTCCTCGAGCCGCGCGGCCAGCCGCCGGGCGAGGTGCACACCGCGGGTCGGGATGCCGAGAAGCACCACGTCGTCGGCGCCCTTGGCGCGCTCGACGATCTCGTGGGCGATGCGGGTCAGAACGCGGGCGATGTCCGGTGCCTCGAGCACAGAGCGAGCCGCGTCTGCAGTACGTGCGTCCATATGAAACGGACCTCCTTCTCCGCCTCACGGGACGGACCTTAAAGGACGTCGGAATTGCGCCATTCACAGTAGCAGGGGCGGCGGGCCGGTCCGGCATCGCCCCTGGCCGAGGCCCCCTGCGCCCCGTTCGGCTTGACGAATGGAGATTACGCTGCGTAACCTCACAGTGAGTTACCAGTCTTCGTCCGGGGAGCTTTATGTCCAGCGAATACGCCAAACAGCTCGGAGCCAAGCTCCGTGCCATCCGCACCCAGCAGGGCCTCTCCCTTCACGGTGTCGAGGAGAAGTCCCAGGGCCGCTGGAAGGCCGTCGTGGTCGGCTCGTACGAGCGCGGGGACCGTGCCGTGACCGTGCAGCGCCTCGCCGAGTTGGCCGACTTCTACGGCGTCCCGGTCCAGGAGCTGCTTCCGGGCACCAGCCCGGCCGGGGCCGCAGAGCCGCCGCCGAAGCTGGTGCTGGACCTCGAGCGGCTGGCCCATGTGCCGGTCGAGAAGGCGGGGCCGCTGCAGCGGTATGCCGCCACGATCCAGAGCCAGCGCGGGGATTACAACGGCAAGGTGCTGTCGATCCGCCAGGACGACTTGCGCACCCTCGCCGTGATCTACGACCAGTCGCCTTCGGTGCTGACCGAGCAGCTGATCAGCTGGGGTGTGCTGGGCGCGGATGCGCGCCGGGCCGTCCAGCACGAGGACGTCTGACGCCGCGCGCGGCCTCTTTGGAAGTCACCAGAAAAGCGAGAATGACCAGCAGAAACGTGCCGCCGGGGGCGGTGGGACCGAAAGGTTCCACCG
>NZ_JBSFMM010000332.1:0-9236 GCF_053599555.1 Streptomyces sp. NPDC000941 | reverse complement strand
CGCGCCCTCACCCTCGACACAGGCGGCTGCCGCGCCCGCGGGCGCGGCCGGGACGCCCGCCGCGGGCGCGGTGCCCGAGCCGCGGGCGGCGAACGCCGCCGCCGCGCCGGACGCGCCGTCCCCGGAGGCCGCCCAGCCGGCCCAGGCCGCGGCTCCGGGCGCGACGCCGCAGGGCACCACTCCGCAGGCCGCGTCGCCGGGCGCCACTCCGCAGGCCGCGGTTCCCGGCGCGACCCCGCCCGGCGCGACCCCGCAGGCCATGCCCCCGCAGGCCGCCGAACCGGCGCCCACGCCGCCGCAGGCGTTCGGGCCGCCGGAGATCACCTCCTTCGACGCCACGCCCAGCACACCCCCCTCGGGCCTGGGTTCCGTCGGCCTGGGCGGACCTGGTGGTCCTGGTGGTCCTGGCGGCCCCGGCGGGCCGTTCGGACCCGCGCCCACGCCCACACCCCCGCCCGCCGCCAAGCGCGGCAGGCGCAAGCCGGTCATCATCGCCTCCGCCATCGCCGCGACGCTGGTCATCGCGGGCGCGGCCACCTTCGCCTACGTCGCCTCCAACGACGACAAGGAGAAGAAGCGGGACTACAGCAAGATGACCCACACGCCGCCCGCCAAGTCCTCGTCCTCGGGCGGGGCGTCACCGTCCGAGAGCGACGACTCGCCCTCGCCCGACCCGTCCGCCTCGACGTCCCTGGGCTCCAACGGCGATGTCCCCAAGGAGTACGTGGGCGCCTGGGAAGGCGAGATCATGGAGAACGGTTCGGCCACCGGCAAGATCCGCCACGTCGTGATCAGCCAGGGCACCACCGGTTCGAAGATCATCGAGACCTTCACCGCGTCCCCGGGCTCCTACTGCGCGGGCAAGGCCACGCTCAAGGAGGTGAAGAGCCTCCTGGTCATCGACAGCGACGAGGTGACCACCAGCGTCCCCGCGGACGACTGCAGCGCCAGCGGGGAACAGACCCTGAAACTCGGCAGCAACGGCCGCATCGCCTGGAACAACTCGGACGGCTCCGCCTCGGCCACGCTGCGCCCCTCGAAGCCCGGCGACAACCCGATCCCCGACGAGTACCTGGGCACCTGGCTGGCCAAGGACGCGTTCGGGGTGTCCGGCGCCACCTTGAAGATCACCATCAAGCAGGGCGCGATCGGCACGGTGGTCACCGAGGACCTCGGGGAGAGCGACAGGTACCAGTGCGAGACCAAGCGGTACTTGGTCTCGGTCGACAAGGGACTGGTCCTGAGCCTCGGCGAGATCGTCGACGAGACTCCGGCGGATTCCTGTCCGGCGAGCAGCATGCTCACCTTCACCGCCGACGGATCTGACAAACTCCGGGTGCAGTACGACGATCCGGACGACTACAGCAGCGATGAGACCCAGACGCAGACGTTCACCCGCGTAGGCTGAGCGACCGTCAGTCGAACGCACGTCAGTCGATCGCCCCGTCGTCGACCGAGCGCACACGGACAGGAGCCGCACCGCAATGGAGAACCTCGGGGCCCAGGACCCGCGGTGGATAGGCGAGTATCGGCTGCTCGGCCGACTGGGCGAGGGCGGAATGGGCAGGGTCTACCTGGCCCGTTCCGCCCGCGGTCGCACGGTCGCCGTAAAGCTGGTGAAGGCAGAACTCGCGCGCCACGCCGACTTCCGCAGCCGCTTCAAGCGTGAGGTCGCGGCCGCCAGACGGGTCGGCGGACAGTGGACCGCGCCTGTCCTGGACGCCGACACCGAGGCCGAGGTGCCCTGGGTGGCCACCGGCTATATCGGCGGCCCCTCCCTGCACGACGTCGTCGCCGAGCAGTTCGGGGCGCTGCCCGAGCACTCCGTACGGACCCTCGCGCACGGACTGGCCCTCGCGCTCCGCGATATCCACGGCGCCGGGCTGATCCACCGCGACCTCAAGCCCTCCAACATCCTGATCACCATCGACGGGCCGCGCGTCATCGACTTCGGTATCGCGCGGGCGCTGGAGACCATCGCCGGCGTGGGCACCAATCTGACGGTGGCGGGCGGGGTCGTCGGCTCGCCCGGTTTCATGTCGCCCGAGCAGGTGCGCGGCGAGACCGTGACCACCGCGAGCGATGTCTTCTGCCTCGGGTCGGTGCTGGCGTTCGCCGCCATCGGCCGGCAGCCGTTCGGCAATGTGACCAGCGGGGTGCACGCCCTGCTGTACCGGATAGCCCAGGAGGAGCCCGACCTCGTCGGCCTGCCGGAGGGGCTGCGCGAGCTGGTCACCGGCTGTCTGCACAAGGACCCGGCCGTCCGGCTCTCGGTCGAGGACGTGGTGGCGCGTACGGCCCCGGAGGCCGGCCCGGCCACCGCCGGCACCTGGCTGCCGGGCGAACTGCTGGCCAAACTCGGGCGGGACGCGCTCCAGCTGCTCGAGATGGAAGCGGACTCCGATGAGTCGGCTACGGACTCCGACACCGCCACCCTGCGGACCACCGGGCCGATCGGGTCCGTGGGCGCCGCCGCGCCCGGCCCGGCGACGCCGGGGACGCCGAGCGGTTACGCGACCCCGGCCACACCCGGCGCGGTCGGCGCACCCGGCGCGGCAGGCTACCCCGCCTCCGGCGCCCAGCCCGGATATCCGATGGCCGGCGGGGCCGGGCAGCCCTGGCCGGGCGCCGCCCACCACCACTTCCCGGGCCGCATCTCTTCCCCGCCCGCCCGGAACCTGCGGACCCCGCGCAGCCTCGGCACCACCCTGATGTGGCTGTTCGGCGCCTTCGCGCTGCTGTCCGTCGCCCACCTGGGGCTGAACGGCACGCTGTTCGGCGCGTACGAGGAGTATCTGAGCAACAACGGTGGCAGGGAGGCGATCAGCAACGCCAGGGACTCCCTGGACATCTTCGAGATCTTCTCCGGGCTGCTGGAAATCACGCTCGTCGTGCTGTTCCCGGTGTGGTTCCGGCGCGTGTACTTGAACGCCACCTTTCTCGCGCCCGGCCGCCAGCGGCACGGCGGCGGCCTCGCGGCCGGCTCGTGGTTCATCCCGGTCGCCCAGCTGTGGCTGCCCAAGCAGATCGCCAACGACATCTGGACCTCCAGCACTCCCCCGGGCACCCGGCCCGCCTCCCGCGCGGTGCTGCACTGGTGGTGGGCGCTGTGCGTGGCGATGTTCCTCATCGTCGTCACCCAGTCGCTGCTGGAGGTCGTCGCCGCTTCGGACCAGGACGAGCAGGCGGCCGTCGGCCTGGGCATCTTCAACGATCTGATCTCGATCCCCGCGTCCGTGCTCGCGATGATCGTGGTGACCCGTATCACCAAGATGCAGCGGCCCCAGCGCTGGCAGCCGGAAGGAGGGGCCTTCGGGCCTCCCGCGATGCGCTAGGAGGCCCTTCGGCCGCGACTCGGAGATTCAGCCGTGCCTCGGAGACCCGGTCGGAACCCGGAGGCTCAGAGACTCACAGGAACGAGTTGATCTGGATCGTCTCGTCACGGCCCGGCCCGACACCGATCGCCGAGATCGGCGCGCCCGACATCTCCTCCAGCGCCGCTACGTACTTCTGCGCGTTCTTCGGCAGCTGGTCGAAGGACTTGGCCTGGGTGATGTCCTCCGACCACCCCGGCAGCGTCTCGTAGATCGGCTTCGCGTGGTGGAAGTCGGTCTGGCTGTACGGCAGCTCGTCGACCCGCTTGCCGTCGATCTCGTACGCGACGCACACCGGAATCCGCTCCCAGCCGGTCAGCACGTCCAGCTTGGTGAGGAAGAAGTCGGTCAGGCCGTTGACCCGGGTCGCATAGCGCGCGATGACCGCGTCGAACCAGCCGCAGCGCCGGTCGCGGCCGGTCGTCACGCCCCGCTCGCCGCCGATGGTGCGCAGCTTGTCGCCGTCCTCGTCGAGGAGCTCGGTCGGGAAGGGGCCCGCGCCCACGCGCGTGGTGTAGGCCTTGAGGATCCCGATCACGCGGTTGATCTTCGTCGGGCCGACCCCGGTCCCGGTGCAGGCACCGCCGGCGGTGGGGTTCGAGGAGGTGACGAAGGGATACGTACCGTGGTCGACGTCGAGCAGCGTGCCCTGGCCGCCCTCGAAGAGGACGACCTTGCCGTCGTCGATGGCGTTGTTCAGGAGCAGCGTGGTGTCCACGACGAAGCCGCCGAGCTGGTCGGCGTAGCCCAGCAGCTCCTCGACGACCTGCTCGATGGCGATGGCGCGCCGGTTGTAGAGCTTGGCGAGGACCTGGTTCTTGAAGTCGAGGGCCGCCTCGACCTTCTGCCGCAGGATCGACTCGTCGAAGATGTCCTGCACCCGGATGCCGACACGGTTGATCTTGTCGGCGTAGGCCGGGCCGATGCCCCGACCGGTGGTGCCGATCTTGCGCTTTCCGAGGAAGCGTTCGGTCACCTTGTCGAGGGTGGTGTGATATGGAGTGATCAGATGCGCGTTACCGCTGATCAGCAGCTTGGACGTGTCGATGCCGCGCGCGTTCAGCCCGCTCAGCTCGGAGAGCAGGACCGCCGGGTCCACGACGACGCCGTTGCCGATGACCGGGGTGCATCCCGGGGAGAGGATTCCGGAAGGGAGGAGGTGGAGCGCGTACTTCTGGTCGCCGACGACGACCGTGTGGCCGGCGTTGTTGCCGCCCTGGTAGCGCACCACATAATCCACCGAGCCACCGAGCAGGTCGGTGGCCTTTCCCTTGCCTTCATCACCCCACTGAGCACCGAGCAGCACAAGTGCGGGCACAGGCGTACACCCCTTCCGGGCGGGGCATGTCCAACGTGCGCGGTGGCGTGTGCCACCACAAGAGCCGTCGAACCGGTGCCCCGGATAGACGAAGCCCCTGGCGCAACAGCGACAGGGGCTCTTGCACCGAGAGATTACCTGAGGAAGGACCGAGGTGTCGGCTCCAGATCCCTGGCAGGTTTCCCCGGACGCCGTCCGGGGGCGCCCCCTGCTTGTGCTCATCGACCCCACCGCCCGTCGAACCGACGGGGAGTCGGTGCGGATCGCGAAAGATGTGCTGTGTGCGGGCGCATCTGCGAAAATCTGCCTGCCGGAGGGGCCCGACGAGGTCGAGCGGGCGCTCGCCCGCCGTGGCAGCCGGCGGCCCGTCGTGGTCGGTGACCACCGGGCCCTGCTGCGCACCGTGGAGCTGCTGCACCGCAAGCGGGAGCTGGCGGACGCGGCGCTGTCGGTGGTGCCGGTGGGCGGCTCGGCCACGGTGGCCCTGGCCCGCGCCCTGGGCCTGCCCACGGACGCGGTGAGCGCGGCGCGTACGGCGCTCGACGGCACCGCGCACCGGCGTGACCTGCTGGTCGACGAGAGCGGCGGGGTGGTCCTCGGGGGCCTGCGGATCTTCGGCGGGGAGCAGCCGGGCAGCGGGGACCAGGACGCCGGCGGGGCTGGGGACGCGAGCAGGGGCGCGCACGAGGACGGGAGCAGGGGCGGGGACGGGGACGGAGACGGAGACGGAAGCAGAAGCGGGGCGGGCAGCGGCGCGGGCGGCGGTACGGGCGGGTACGACGACGGCCATCAGCCGTGGTGGACCCCCGCGGCCCGTACCGCGCGCACCGCGCTGACGCTGCTGTCGCTGCCGGGCGGCGGCCTGGGCGGCTCCCGGCGGCGGACCCGGCCGCCCGCGCAGCGGCTGCGGGTGGAGGCGGACGGGGTGCTGCTGGCCGATCTGGACCGGCCGGTCGAGCGGGTCTCGGTGTCCACGGCCGCGGCGGGCCGCGGCGGCCTGGCCGATGTCGTGGTGCACCCGTGTGCCGGGTCCGGCCCGGTCCGCGCGCGGGCGCGGGCGGTCACCGTCTCGGGCCCGGACTTCCGCTACCACGCGGACACCCTGACCCGTGGCCCGGTGCGCACCCGCACCTGGACGGTCCTCACCGAGGCCTGGCGCCTGATGATCCCCCGGGGGGAGTGAGCTGCCGGGAGAGTCAGCCCGTCTTCTGGTCTCCCACGCGGGGCGTGTCATGGCGGGCGTCCTCCAGGTGGGCCCGCCAGCGCGCCAGCATGTCGAGCAGCTCCTGCTGCATGAACGCGTAGAACTCCGCGGTCCTGATCGCCCGCGCCCCCGCCGGGGTGTGCGGACCGAGCACCTTCGCACCGTCCTGCATCGTGTGGTGCCAGCGGGTGAGGATCTGGTCGCGGTTGGACACGGCCTCGTACCAGACCTCGTTGTAGAGGCGGTACTGGTCGCGCCGCGAGCCCGGCTCGCGCTCGCGGGAGATCAGGTTCACCTGGGCCAGGTAGCGGACGGCGCCCGAGACCGCGGCCGGACTGATCCGCAGCATCTCGGCGATCTCGGCGGCGTTGAGCTTGCCGGAGTCGGAGGCGAGAAGGGCGGCGAAGACCCGGGCGCCCATCCGCTGCATCCCGGCCTCGGTCATGTCCGCGGCGAACCGCTCGACGAACTGCGACACCGCCTCCTCGTCGCGCTCGAAGTCCTCAGCCTCGCCGTCGCGCGCGCTCTCCTGCCGCGTCACCTCCGTCACCGCCGCCTCATCTCCCTTCGCCCACTTGTTCACTCTTTCAATATCAGTTTATACGCTTCACTAACTTCACAATTTTATGAAACTAGCGTAGCTTCAGAAGCATGACAACGGCAATCTCCATCTCCGGCCTCCACAAGTCATTTGGCCGCACGCATGCGCTGGACGGCCTCGACTTGGAGGTCGAGACAGGCGAAGTCCACGGCTTCCTCGGGCCCAACGGGGCCGGGAAGTCCACCACCATCCGCGTCCTGCTCGGCCTCCTGCGGGCGGACAGCGGAGCGGTCCAGCTCCTGGGCAAGGACCCCTGGCACGACGCGGTCGAGCTGCACCGCCGCATCGCCTACGTGCCCGGCGACGTCACCCTGTGGCGCAACCTCAGCGGTGGCGAGGTCATCGACCTGTACGGGCGGCTGCGCGGCGGCCTCGACCAGGACCGGCGCACGGAGTTGCTGGAGCGGTTCGAACTCGACCCCACCAAGAAGGGACGCACCTACTCCAAAGGCAACCGGCAGAAGGTCGCGCTGGTCGCCGCCTTCGCCTCGGACGTCGACCTGCTGATCCTGGACGAGCCCACCTCCGGGCTCGACCCCCTCATGGAGGAGGTCTTCCGGGACTGTGTGATCGAGGAGCGGGAGCGGGGCCGTACGGTGCTGCTGTCGAGCCATATCCTCAGCGAGGTCGAGGCGCTCTGCGACCGGGTCAGCATCATCCGCAAGGGCCGCACCGTCGAGACCGGCTCCCTCGCGGAGCTCCGCCACCTCACCCGCACCTCCGTCACCGCCGAACTTTCCGGCCCGCCCAACGGTCTTTCCGCCCTCCCCGGCATCCACGACCTCGACATCCAGGGCAAGCGCGTCAAGCTCCAGGTCGAAACCGACAAGCTGGACGCCGTGCTGCGGCAGCTCAGCGAGTCGGGCGTGCGCAGCCTCATCTCCACCCCGCCCACCCTGGAAGAGCTCTTCCTGCGCCACTACCAGGACGACATCCGCGACGAGGCAGAGGCGGTCGCCCGATGACCGCCGTAGCCGACACCCGCGTCGCGGCCCCCGAGCGCACCGGCTCCCGCGACCTGGCCGGCACCGGCACGCTGCTGCGGCTCGCGCTGCGCCGCGACCGGATCCTGATCCCGGTGTGGGTGCTGGCCATCGGCCTGACCGGCAGCAGCACCCTCGGCCGGATGAAGAGCACATACGACACGGCCGCCGACCGTGCCGAAGTCGTGCACGACATGAACGGCAACGGCTCGATGCGGTCGATGCTCGGCGTCGCGTTCGGCGACTCGTACGGCGCGCTCTCCGCCTGGCGCGTGGGCGTCTTCCTCGCGGCCTTCGCCGGGATCATGAGTGTGCTCCTGGTGATCCGGCACACCCGCGAGGAGGAGGAGTCGGGCCGCCAGGAGGCGCTGTCGGCCGGTATGGTCGGCCGCCGCGCCGGCCTGACCTCCGCCCTGCTCACCATGGCCATCGCCAACGCCGCCATCGCCCTGCTGATCACGGCCACGCTCGCGGGCGAGGGCAGCGGCGGCGCGCTGGCCCTGGGCCTGGCCGTCGGCCTCACCGGTCTGGCCTTCGGCGGTCTGGCCGCCGTCGCCGCCCAGACCACGGAGAACGCGCGGCTGGCCAGGGGCCTGGCCGCCGGTGCCGTCGGCATCGCGTACATGCTGCGCCTGCTGGGCGACGCGACCGAGGACGGGGCGAAGGGCTCCGGCCATGTACTGGTATGGCTCTCGCCCATCGGCTGGGCGGAGTACACGCGGCCGTTCGCGAACGAGCGGTGGTGGGCACTGCTGCTGCTGGTCGCCTTCGCAGCCGTCTCGTTCACCGCGGCCTACGTCCTCGCGGGCCGCCGCGACATCGGCGCCGGATTCTTCGCGTCCCGCCCCGGCCCCGCCTCCGCCGACAACTCCCTGCGGGGCGCGTACGGCCTGGCCTGGCGCCTCCAGCGCGGCACCCTGCTGGGCTGGGGCATCGGCATCACCATCTCCGCCGCCGGGCTCGGCGGCGTCGCCAACGGCGCCGACGACATCATCGGAGACAGCGAGAAGAACCGCGACCTCATCGAGCGCATGGGTGGGGCGCAGAACCTGAACGACGCCTTCCTCGCCGCCATGGTCGCCGTCGTCGGCGTGGTCCTCACGGTCCACACCGCCAGTGCGGTGCTGCGGCTGCGCAGCGAGGAGACCGACCAGCGCGCGGAACCGCTGCTGGCCAACGCCGTCAGCCGGCTGCGGTGGGCCGCGAGCCACCTCGTCATCGCCTACCTCGGCCCGGTCGCCGTCCTCGCCGCCGGCGGGCTGGCGATGGGCCTCGTCTACGGAGCCGCGGCCGACGACCTGGGCGGCCAGCTGCCGCGCGTCCTGGGCGCCGCGCTCGCCCAGGTCCCGGCGCTGTGGGTGGTCACCAGCCTGCTGGTCTTCCTCTTCGGCCTGCTGCCCAACTACACGACATCCCTCGGCTGGGCCGTCGTCGGAGTGGTCGTCGCCATCGGCTGGCTCGGCCCGGCGCTCAACGCGCCCCAGCCCGTGCTGGATCTCTCCCCCTTCAGCCATCTGCCGAAGCTCCCGGGCGAGAGCGTGTCGGCGACGCCGTTCGTATGGCTGCTCGCACTCTCGGCCGTGCTGACGGCCGCGGGGCTATGGGGGCTGCGGCGCCGCGACATGACCAGCTGACCCCTGCCGTCGGGGCCCGAACCCCCGTGGGGGGGGGCCCCGGGGGGGGGGGGACGGGGGGGGTTGTAGTGGTTATTAAAAATCATAAAACCAATAACACCAAAAATAAAAAAAGTTTCTTG
>NZ_JBSFMM010000331.1:0-9318 GCF_053599555.1 Streptomyces sp. NPDC000941 | reverse complement strand
ACGCGCCAGCGTCGAGATGGAGGCGCTGCTGCGCCCGCGCTCGAGCTGGCTGAGGAAGCTCCCGCTGACATCGCTGCGCTCCGCGAGGGCGCGCACACACCGCCGTACGCACCTCCTCCAGCCGTACGGGCCGCCGCTCGCGCAGGGACAGGGTGCACGCCTCGGCGATCCAGCTCGCCTCGATGGCGTCCGCCACCGTGCACGGTGAGCGGCGGGTGCCCGCCACGACCTCGGTGAACGCGGTGAGCTCGGCGCGGTAGGCGTCGGCGAAGCGGTCCATGAAGAAGTCGTGTGGCGTCCCGGCCGGGAAGGTGGCGCCGGGTTCGACGGAGCGCAGCGGCAGCCGGTCCTCCAAGCCCACCGCGATGCTGTCCTTCATCCCGTGCAACTCCAGCCGAACATCGTAACCCCGCGCGTTGTGGCGGGAGTTGGAGATGACGGCGATGGTGCCGTCGTCGAGGGTGAGCAGGGCCGAGGCCGTGTCCACGTCGCCCGCCGCTCGGATGTAGTCCGCGCCCCGGTTGCCGCCGGTGGCGTACACCTCGGTGACCTCGCGGCCGGTCACCCAGCGCACGATGTCGAAGTCGTGCACGGCGCAGTCGCGGAAGATGCCGCCTGAGGTGGCCACATATGCGGCCGGCGGCGGCGCGGGGTCCAGGGTGGTGGACCGTACGGTGTGCAGTGTCCCGAGTTCGCCGCTGACGACGGCCGCGCGGGCTGCCGCGCATCCCGCGTCGAAGCGCCGGTTGTAGCCGATGTGCACCTCCACGCCGCCGTCCGCCACGGCGCGCAGTACGTCCAGGCTCTCCGTGACGCCGCGGGCCACGGGCTTCTCGCAGAAGACGGGGACGCCCGCCTTGACTGCGGCGAGGATCAGCTCCGGGTGGGCGTCGGTCGCGGCGGCGATGACCACGCCGTCCACACCGGCGGTGAACACGGCCTCCGGGGAGTCGACGGCGGTGGCCCCGAACCGCTCCGCCGCGGTGGCGGTGGCCGCGGCCACCGGGTCGGTGACCACGAGGGAGTCCACCGCGTCGAGCCCGGCGAGGGTTTCCGCGTGGAAGGCGCCGATCCGGCCAAGACCCATGATGCCAATGCGCATGAAAATTCTCGTTCCTTCAGTCCGAGGGGCGGCTCAGTCGAGGCCGCCGATGACAATCTGGTCCCAGTCGATGACCGAGCCGGTCACCACGCCGCTGCGGTCGGAGAGCAGGAAGACGACGAAGTCGGCGATCTCGTCGACCCGGCCGAGCTTGCCCATCGGCTGTTGCTCGGCGGCCTTCTCGAGCCAGTCGTCGCCCGCGCCGTGGAAGGCGCGCTGGGTGGCGTCCTCGCCCTCGGTGTCCGTCCAGCCGATGTTCAGGCCGTTGATCCGGACCCGGTCGAAGCGGTGGGCGTGCGCGGCGTTGCGGGTCAGGCCGACGAGCCCGGCCTTGGCCGCGACGTACGGGGCCAGATAGGGCTGTCCGCCGTGCGCCGAGGTGGTGATGATGTTGACCACCGTGCCGGGCGCCTTGCGCCCGACCATATCGGCGACGGCGGCCTGCATCGCGAAGAACGGCGCCCGGAGATTGATCGCGACATGGGCGTCGAACAGCTCCGGTGTGGTGTCCAGCAGCGAGCCACGCGAGGTCAGCCCGGCCGCGTTGACCAGGCAGTCGACGCGTCCGTGCGCGGCCACGGTCCGCGTGACGCTGTCGCGTGCCTGCGCCGGATCCGCGAGGTCCGCGCGGAGGAAGTGTGCGCCCGTCTCCGCCGCGAGCTCGTCGCCGACCTCGGCCCGGCGCCCGGTGAAGGCGACGGTCGCGCCCTCCCGTACGGCGGCCCGTACGATGCCGGCGCCGACGCCCTGGCTGCCGCCGTTGACGAGGACGACCTTGTCGTCGAGCAGTCCCATGAGTGTGGTGTTCCCTTCAGCCCTGTTCGGCCCTGTTCGGCCCTGTTCAGCCCTGGCGCCGCTTGGCGCCCGCGTGCAGTTCCTGGCGCAGCCGGTCGGGGTCCCAGCCCTCGGTGACGGCCTGCCAGACGGTGTCCGCCTGCGAGGGCGGTGCGAGACCGTCGACCGGCGGGTCGAGGTCGAGGTTGGTGGGGAACGGGTAGCCCTCGGCGGTGGCGGCGACCACCCGGCGCAGCCAGTCCTCGGAGGCGCCCTCGGCCTTGCGGCGCAGCAGCACCGGGAAGAGCGCGCCCGCCATCGCCTCGCGGTCGACCGTCTCCATGGCGCGGCCGAAGGCGGAGGACACCTGCAGCAGATTGGCCATGCGCCTGATGTCGGCGGAGCGGTTGTGTCCGGCGGCGTGGAAGAGGGCGGGGTTGAAGAAGACGGCGTCCCCCTTGTCCAGCGGGAGTTGGACGTAGTGGGCCTCGAAGTACTCGGCGAACTGAGGGAGCCGCCAGGCGAGATAGCCGGGCTCGTACTTCTGCGAATGCGGCAGATACATCGTCGGGCCGGACTCGACGGGCATATCGCAGTGGGCCACCGCGCCCTGGAGGGTCAGCACGGGCGACAGCCGGTGGACGTGCGCCGGGTAGCCGGCGGCCCGCTCCTGGCTGAGAAAGCCCAGGTGGTAGTCGCGGTGCACACGCTGCGCGGCGCCGCCCGGGTTGACCACGTTGACCTGGGAGGTCACCTGGTAGGCAGGGCCGAGCCAGGCCTCGGAGACCAACTCCAGCATGTCGTTGGCGTAGTAGTCGGCAAACGTCTCCGGTGCGCGCACCGCCACCTTGTCCAGGGCGTTCCACACCCGGTCGTTGGCGCCCGGCTTGGCGAAGTGGTCGCCGCGGGCCCCGCCCGTGGCGCGCTCCTCCTCGATCAGCGCATGGAACGCCTCGGACGCCCGGTCCACGACGGCCGCGTCGGGGAACGCGCCCTTGAGGACCACGATGCCGGGGCCGTCCAGCAGGGCCCGGACCAGCTCGCCCTGAACGGCCCGACGCCCTTCCGGCGTGTCCGCGAGGGCCCGCAGCCGGCCGCTGTCGTAGAGCAGAACGTTCCGCTCGACCCGCTCGGCCGAGGGATGGTCGCCCACATCGGTCCGCTGCTCGACGAGCGACCGGAAGGCGCTCAGATCGCAGTCTTCCTCAGTGAGCCAATTCCGTGATCCCGCAGGTACATGGGACATCCCGGGTCCTTTCGCAGTCCGTGCCTCTCTGTCAGTCTTGTGAATCCGAACCCATCATTCAATCCTCAGCAGTCCATCAAAAAACCATCATCCACTTGGGGGAACAATCATGGGGCACCCCTATCCGATCAGGGAAATCGCCCGTCAGGCCGGGCTGAGCACGGCCACGGTCGACCGGGTCCTCAACGGCCGCGGCGGTGTGCGGGAGAGCACGGTCAGGGAGGTGCATGAGGCGATCAAGGACCTGGACCGGCAGCGTGGCCAGATCCGTATCGGAGGCCGCACCTTCATGATCGACATCGTGATGCAGGCGCCGGAGCGGTTCTCCAGCGCCGTACGCGATGCACTCGAAGCGGAGCTGCCCTCCCTGCACCCCGCGGTCGTCCGCTCGCGTTTCCACTTCCGCGAGACGTGTCCCCCCGCCGAGCTGATCGGAACCCTGGACAAGATCGCCAAACGGGGGTCCCAAGGCGTGCTCCTCAAGGCCCCGGACGTTCCGGAGATCGGCACCGCAGTCGGCCGGCTGGCCGCGGCCGGCATTCCCGTCGTCACCCTGGTCACCGATCTGCCCCACAGCGCCCGCATGGCGTACGTCGGCATCGACAACCGCGCGGCCGGGGCCACCGCCGCGTACCTCATCGGACAGTGGCTCGGCGACCGCCCCGGCCATGTGCTCACCACCATCAGCCGGGGCTCCTTCCGCGGCGAGGAGGAGCGCGAGATGGGCTTCCGCAGCGCCATGCGCCTCACCCAGCCCGCCCGGTCCCTGGTGGAGGTCACCGACAGCGACGGCCTGGACGCCACTCAGCGCGAACTCGCCCTCGCGGCGCTCGAACGCGACAAGGACATCGTCGCGGTCTACTCCATGGGGGGCGGCAACCTCGCCACCCTCGACGCCTTCGACGCCCTGGGCCGGGAGTGCGCCGTGTTCATCGCCCACGACCTGGACCACGACAACACCCGGCTGCTGCGCGAGCGCCGGCTGTCCGCGGTCCTCCACCACGATCTGCGCCAGGACATGCGCCGCGCCTGCCAGACCATCATGCGGGCCCACCAGGCGCTCCCGGGCGACGGGCCCTTGCTGCCCTCGGCGATCCAGGTGGTCACCCCGTACAACATGCCGCCCGGGGACCCGGGCCCCGACCACGTATGAGCCCTCGACCACCTGTCGCATTCCCGGTCCCACGCATACAGTGGTGCGGCTCTGTGCTGTGTCCCACCATCATGTGCTCGCCCCACCGTCAAAGGATGGCCACATGCGGACGCCCCGTCACATCCCCCGAAGAACGCTGGTCACGGCCGCCGCCGCGGGAGTCGTCACCGCCGCCGCCTCCCCCGCGCGGGCGGCCGGAAACCGGGCCCGGTTCCACACGGCGGGCCGGGTCAAGAACACCGCCGACGGATTGGTGCAGTACACCTGGCCCGGCATCTACTTCGAGGGCCGGTTCCGCGGTACGGGTGTCGGCGTCGTCCTCGACGATTCCGACAACGACTACGACGTCCAGATCGACGGAACGACCACCGCCACCCTGGTGACCCCGGGCCGGACCACCTCGTGGATCGGCGGCCTTCCCGACACCGAGCACCGCGTACGCCTCGTCAAACGCACGGAAAGCCCCTGGGCCGTGGGCCGGTTCGGCGGATTCGTCGCCGCTCCCGGGGGCGCGGTCCTGGCCGCACCCCGGGCCCGGAGCAGACAGATCGAGTTCATCGGGGACTCCTTCACCGCCGGCTACGGCAATGTCTCCGGTACACGCGACTGTTCGAGCAACGGCGGAGTCAACCGGAACACCAACGCCGACCTCGCCTTCGGCGCCCTGACCGCCAGGCGCCTCGACGCCGACTACCAGCTCAACGCGTACTCCGGCCTCGGCATGGTCCGCAACTACAACGGCAGCAGCCCCCACACCGACTTCCGCACGTACTACGACCGGGCCCTGCTGAACGTCGACGGCGACGTCTGGCCGAAACCGCACACCTGGCGGCCCCGGGTCGTCGTGCTCGGCCTGGGCATCAACGACTTCTCGACCCCGCTCAACCCGGGCGAGCGCTGGACCACCCAGGAACAGCTGATCGGCGCCTACGAGAGCGCCTACCACGGCTTCCTCGACAAGCTGCGCGCCCGCTCCGGCCCTGAGACATTCCTTGTGGTCAGCGCCACCGACCTCGCCAACACCACCGCGTTCGCCGAGACCGCCCTACGGATCGTCCAGGAGCGCAACCGCCGGAGCGACACCCGGGTCCGCTACTGGCACTACGACGCCTCCGCCCTGGACCACCTCGGCTGCGACTGGCACCCCTCGGCCCACGACCACCGGATCATCTCCGGTCAGCTCGACAATTACCTCGCCGCCCTTCCGCTGCGCTGGTAGCTTGCGGCCGTGGATCTCTTCTCACGTTCTTGGACAGCGTTACGCACGGCGGTCGCGGAACTCGCGGACGAGGACTTCGCACAGCCGTCCGGTTGTGCCGGCTGGCTCGTACGGGATCTGGTGTGCCATCTGGTGATCGACGCTCAGGACGTCCTGATCACCCTGGTGACGCCCACCGAAGCGGAGCCGACGCGCGACGCGGTCACCTACTGGGCGGTCAGCGACACGCCGCCGACCGGTGACGATCCGCTGGACGCGCTGACCGTCCGGCTGGCCGCCGCGTACGAGGACCCGGGGCTGCTCACGTTCCACCTCGACGACGTCGGCTCGGCCGCGGGGCGCGCGGCCGAACTCGCCGACCCGGCCCTGCGGGTCAGCACCCAGGACATGGTGCTGACCGCGGGCGACTACCTCGGGGCGTACGTCCTGGAGTGGACCCTGCACCACCTCGACCTGATCGCGCACCTCCCGAACATGGCGGAACCGCCCGCCGAGGGCCTGGCCCGGTCACGCGAAATGCTGGAGAAGATCGCCGGGGCGGCGTTTCCCGCGTCGTGGTCCGACAAGGACACGCTGCTGGTCGGCACCGGACGGCGCGCCCCGACCGGCGCGGAGAAGGCCGAACTGGGCGAACTGGGCGCGAGGGTCCCGCTCGTCATCGGGTGACCGGCTGACAGCACGGCAGGCCCGCCGGGCTCCCGGAATCGAGGCGGCAGAAGCAGGATGCCGTGATCGGGACGTCCGCGAGCGCGGCGGCGACGGTCAGTTGCTTGGCCACGATCCGCGCCTCAGCCGCCTTCCCGAGCCGCACCAGGCACTCGTGGTAGCCATGCAGCGCCCATACGTTCGCGGGGTGCTGTGAGGCCCTGGGGAGCGTGTCGTCGAGCCCGAGGTCCGCCCGGTACACGGCCTCCGCCTCTTCGACCCGCCCTTGCTCGAGAAGCAGCGCCCCGTACGCGTGACGGGTCGGTTGCATCCAGCCCCAGGGCTCGTCGTAGGGGAGATTGTCGTCGAGGTCGATGGACCGGGCGAGCGACGCGAAGGCCAGTTCGTACTCGCCCTTCCGGTAGTGGAGCTCACCGTCGAGCATCGCCGAGGCGATGTCGAGAATGTCCCGGCAGGTGTTGTTGAACAGCATCCGGCTCTCGGGAACACGCTCGCGCGCGGAGCGGAAGGAATCACGTGCGGCCTCGGCCTGGTGGATCATCCCCATGGCGGAGTACGCCACTCCGCGGGCGTAGTGCAGCATCGCCGTGGTGACGCAGTAGAGCTGGGGATCGGCCGGCAACGACAGGGCGAGGATGTCCTCCCAGCGGCCGAAGCGGATGAGGACGTGCACGCGCATGGCGAGGAAGCCTTCGAGCCAGTCGGCCATGGGCGGGCTGTCGACCCGCAGCAGTTCCTCGGGGATCGATGCCTCCAGCCGGGCCGCGGTGTCGAGCGCCGTCCCGCACTGCCCCAGGAACATCGCACCATAGATCTTGAAGTGGTAGTTGTGGGAGCGGTACAGCGTATAGAAGTTCATCGCGCCCGCATGCCGCAGATACTTCTCGTCGGCCACGATGGCGTCGGTGTTGACCTCCACGACATGCCGGTAGTCGCCGCACAGCACATCGAGATGTGACGGCATGTGATGCAGATGGCCGGCGTCGGGGACCAGCCCGCGCAACCGGTCGGCGACGACGAGCGCCTTCTCGGGTGTCGGTGACATCTCCATCAGATGGATGTACAGATGCAGCACGCCGGGGTGGCGGGCGCCGGCCTCGCTCCGCAACGCCCGGTCGAGGACGGCCCCGGCCTCGACCGTATGGGCGCCCGCGGCGGGCTCGCCGGTGCGCAGGTCCCACAGCTTCCACGGAGTCAGGTTCATCAGCGCGTCGGCGTAGAGGGTGGCGACGTCGAGGTCATCGGACGCCAGTTCGTACACCGCGCGCATGGCCTCGGCGTACGGCGCGTTCCAGACCGAGCAGTCCTCCGCGGCGTGCGACTGCGGATAGCGGGCGCGCAGCGCTTCGATCAGCGCCCGCTCGGTCGGCGTCGCGCCCGCCGACGTGGCATGAGCCCGCTCCACCGCCTCGTGCGTCCGGCGGACCGTCCGCTCCAGATCCGCGCCGTCGAAGAAGTCCCAGGGCTTGTTGTAGTTGGGTCCCAGCGCGTATGCGATGCCCCAGTGGGCCATGGCGCAGTCGGGATCGGCGTCCGCCGCGGCCTCGAAGCAGGCGACGGCCTCCTCATGGTTGAACGCGTACGTCCACACCAGCCCCCGGTCGAACCAGAGCTGCGCCTCGGGTGAACGTGTCGAGACGGGCCGGGTGAGGGTCCCGAGGTCGAAGTAGTCCATCAGCATCTCCCGTGTCGCGCCCTGTGCCGCCGGTTTATGTTCCTGGATATACCCTTGCAGACGATAAGTGCGCTTCATGTGTCTGTGGTGTGCTTCGGGAGGCCGCAATGACCCAGCAGCCGATTGTTCTGCCCTATGGCGACCCCGCCTTCGTGGCGGATCCCTACCCCTTCTACCGGCAGCTGTGCCAGGGGCGGCCGGACGAGGACGGTCCGGTGCGGCGCGCGGTTATCGCAGGCGGCCTGGAGGTGTGGCTGGTCACGCCCTTCGAGGAGTGCCTGGCCGCGCTGTCCGACCCCCGGCTGAGCAGCGATGTCCGCCTGGCGTCCGACCCCCGCCTGACGCGGCAGCTGCCCGTGGCGGAGCGTGAGTCCGCACTGGGCAATATGCTGCGGGCCGATCCGCCCGACCACACCCGGCTGCGCCGGCTGGTCTCGCGGGCGTTCACCGCGCGCCGCGTCGCCGAGCTGCGGCCCCATGTCCAGGAGATCGCCGACCGGCTGCTGGACGCGGTCGTGCCGACCGGTCGGGCCGATCTGATCGAGGACTTCGCGCTGCCGCTTCCGGTCACCGTGATCAGCGAACTCCTCGGAGTGCCCACCGATGACCGGCGCGCGTTCCAGCGGTGGGTGGACGACCTGCTCCCGTGGGGGGCGGAACCGCAGGATCCGGCGGTCCTCGAGCGCGCATGGCGGCAGATGCGCGCGTATCTGACCGGACTGCTGGCGACCAAGCGGGTCCGGCCCGGAGACGACCTGCTCAGCGCGCTGATCGAGGCCCGGGACGAGCAGCATCGGCTGACCGAGGAAGAGCTGGTCTCCATGGCGTTCCTGCTACTGGCGGCCGGTTACATCACCACGGTCAATCTGATCGGCGGCGGCATCGCCGCGCTGCTGGCCCACCCCGATCAGCTCCGAATGCTGCGGGAGGACCCGGCGCTGCTGCCGGACGCGATCGAGGAACTGCTGCGTTACGACGGGCCGCTCAACCCCGGGATCGCCCGGTTCGCGAGCGAGGACGTCTCCATCGCGGGTGTGAACATCCCGCGGGGCGCGACCGTGCTGGTCGGCTCGGCCTTGGCCGATCGCGATCCGGAGCGCTTCCCCGACCCCGATCGGCTGGACATCACCCGCGGGGACAGCGCCCACCTCGCGTTCGGCCACGGCATTCACTACTGCCTCGGGGCGTCGCTGGCCCGGCTGGAGGGAGAGGTCGCCATCGGCACCGTCCTGCGCCGCCTCCCCCAGCTCGCCCTGAGCGTGGCACCCGGTGAGCTGCCGTGGCGGCCCACCGGGCTGCGCGGTCCCGAGCGGCTGCCCGTCACCTTCACCCCGGGCGCCCCGCTCGCGGCCGTTCCCTCTTGACCGACCTGTCACCTCTTGATCGACCTGTCAGCGCGGGTGAGGGGGGCCACCCGGCGAAGGCCCGCAGAACCAGATTGTGCGTATAGTCCCGCAAAAACCCAAAACGTTCCGTGAACTGA
>NZ_JBSFMM010000330.1:0-9393 GCF_053599555.1 Streptomyces sp. NPDC000941 | reverse complement strand
GGCTGACCGGTCAGCCCGCGAGACCCGGTCAGCCCCCGCGGGCTGACCGGGCCTCGCGTGGGCTGACGGCTCGGCGTCGCGCGGCCGGGCGCTCGTTCGGGCCGTGGCTCGCGCGGCTCAGCGCGTGGGCCACGGCACCTGGGGCGAGCGGTAGTAGTCGATGCCGAGCGCGTCCCAGCGCGGACCCTGTGCGGCCAGCCGCATCCGGTACCCGGCCCAGTCATGCGTGGCGGCCGGGGACCAGCCGAGCTCGGCGATGCCCGGGAGCCGGGGGAAGGCCATGTACTCGAGGTGCGCGCTCGTCGACAGGGTCTCCGTCCACAGCGGCGCCTCGACCCCGAAAACCGAGGACGCGGGCGCGCCCTTGATATACGCGCCCGGGTCCCAGTCGTAGGACTGCCGGGCATCCACCAGCCCGGCCCAGTCCTGCCCCAGCGGGGTGTCCTTGTCGTACTTCATGTCCAGGTAGGCGCGGTTGGCGGGCGAGAGGATCAGCCGGGTGCCCGCCCTGGCGGCGTCCGCGACCTCCTTCTCGCTGCCGTCCTGCCCCCAGTACTGGGCGATGGCCCCCTTGGCTGGCCGGGCGCCGGTCAGCTGGTGCCAGCCGATCACCGTCTTGCCGTACTTGGCGACGAGCGGCTGGACCCGGTCCATGAAGGCCACGAAGTCCTCATGGCTGGTGGAGTGCGCCTCGTCGCCGCCGATGTGGAGATAGCGGCCGGGGGTGAGCGCGGCAACCTCCCGGATCACATCGTCCGCGAAGTCGTACGTCACCTCCTTGGGCGCGCACAGCGAGCTGAAGCCGACCTCGGTGCCGGTGTAGAGCGGGGGCGCGACGCCGTCGCAGTTCAGCTCGGCGTAGGAGGCGAGCGCGGCGTTGGTGTGGCCCGGCATGTCGATCTCGGGGACGACGGTCAGATAGCGGCTCGCCGCGTACCGCACGATCTCCCGGTAGTCGGCCTTGCTGTAGAAGCCGCCGGGCCCGCCGCCGACCTGGGTGGAGCCCCCGTACGCCGCGAGCCGTGGCCAGGAATCGATGGCGATCCGCCACCCCTGGTCGTCCGAGAGATGCAGATGCAGCGTGTTGATCTTGTACAGCGCGAGCTGGTCGATATACGCCTTGACCTGGCCGACGGTGAAGAAGTGCCGGGACACATCCAGCATCGCGCCCCGGTAGGCGTAGCGCGGCACATCGGTGACCGTGCCGCCGGAGACGGTCCAGGGGCCGGACTGCCGGGTGTGCCGCTCGACCGCGGCGGGCAGCAGCTGCCGCAGGGTCTGCACGCCGTGGAACAGCCCCGCGGGCCCGCGGGCGCTGATGGTGATCGCGCGCCGGTTCACCTCCAGCCGGTAGCCCTCCGTCCCGAGGCCGCGCCCGCCGGGCGAGGTGCCGAGGAGCCGCAGCCGGATGGCGTCGCCGCCCCGGCCCGGCGCCGTGCTCCAGCCCGCGGTGACCGGCAGCCGGTACCCGGTGGAGGGGCGCAGCACGCCCGCCAGATAGTCGCCCACCTGGCGCGCCGCGCGGGAGCCCGGGGCCACCTGGATCCGGGTGTGCGGGCCGATCGTGTACGGGGTCTTCGCGGGCCGTACGGAGGCGGGCGCGGGCACGACCCGGTCCAGCGGCACCGGCAGCGCCCCGGCGGCGGACCCGGGCGCCGCCGGGCCTGCGGCCGGATCGGATGGGCTCGCGGTGGCGGCGGTCCCCGCTCCCGCCGCCACGGCGAGCAGCAGGGAGCACAGGAGGCTGAGGCGGATCCGACGTCGTCCCACGGCGTCCCCTTCGTCAGGCTTCGTCAGGTGGACCAGTTCGTCAGGCAGACCAGACCTTCATCCTGGGTACCGCGAGACCGAATTGAGGTCAAGGTCCAGACCAATCCGGGCCTGTCGACCTGTCAGAATTTCCGCCATGGCGGAACTCACCCAGCGCGACGGAACATGGAGCTTCGACGGCGACACCGTGCGGATCGTCCCTGGCCGGGACAAGCGGGTGAATCCGGTGCGCCAGGCGCTCGGCGAACTCGCGGTGCCGCTGGAGGCGTTGGCCGGTATCGCGTACGAGCCGGGGCGCCGGACCGGGCGGCTGCGGCTGAAGCTGCGCGAGGGCGCGGACCCGCTGCTCCAGGCGGCGGGCGGCGAGCTGCCGGACGCCGCCGACCCGTACCAGCTGCCGGTGGAGTCCGAGCGCGCGGGCGTCGCCGAGTACATGGTCGACGAGGTGCGCCAGGCCCTGCTGCTTGAGCAGGTGGACCCCGGGCCCTGCGACCGCTATCTGCTGCCGGGCCCCTCGGTGCCGCTGTCGGCGTCGGCGGGTGACGGCACGGCCTTCTTCGACGGCGAGCGGATCCGCCTGGAATGGAACTGGAAGACCGAGCAGGCGAAGAAGTCGGGCGGGCCGCGGGTCGTCCCGGTGTCGGATATCGAGGCGGTGAAGTGGAGCCCCGCCAAGGGCCTGGAGAACGGCTACCTCCGCTTCGCCCTGATCAAGGTCCCGACCTCGGCCCCGCCCAAGTACGACCCGTACGCCATCGTGATGTACGGCCTCAAGAGGGACCCGCTGATGGCCCTGGTCGCGGCCGCGGTCACGGCCCGGCTGCCGCACCCCGCCGGGCCGCCGGAGCCCGCCGACGCGGTCCCGGTGCCCGCCGATACCGCCCCGGTGGCGCTGACCAAGGCCCCCGCGGCGCCCAGGACCGGACACGACGGCGACAGCGACGACGGCCGGCGCGAGGCGGATCACGACGCGCTGCTGCGCCGGCTGCGCGAGCTCGGCGAGCTGCGCCGCGACGGGGTCCTCACGGAGGAGGAGTTCACCACCGTCAAACAGGCCGTGCTCCGCCGTTTCTAGTCACCCACCCCTCCCTCCTGCCCGATATCGGGCAGGATTCTTGCGAAACGGGACGGCTCACCGCAGTATCTACGAGTGCTCGATCGCCGTATGTCCCACGATGACCTCATCGACCACCTGGTACACAGCACGCCGCTCAGCCGCGGCGAGGCCGCCCGGGTGGTGCTGGACGTGCTGGCGTACTTCGACGAGACGACCGAGGAGTTCGTCCGCCGCCGCCACCGGGAGCTGCAGTCCGGTGGGCTGACGAACGCGGACATCTTCGAGCGGATCACGGCCGAGCTGCCGTACCGCGCGGTGGCGCCGCCGGACCTCTCGCTGCGCCAGCTGCGCCGCATCGTCTACGGCTGAATCGTGTACGGCTGAATCGCGTACGGCTGAATCGCGTACGGCCGAGCCGCCGGGCGAGCAGCCGCCGAAGCCGAGCACTCATGAGCGACCCAACAGGGAGGGACTGACACCACCATGTGCGGAATCGTTGGATATATCGGGAAGCGCGATGTGGCGCCGCTGCTGCTGGAGGGCCTTCAGCGCCTGGAGTACCGCGGCTATGACTCGGCCGGGATCGCGATCCACGCCAAGCCCGCCAAATCAGGGCAAGCCACACCATCCTCCGGGCTGAAGACCGCCAAGGCCAAGGGCCGGGTCCGCGAGCTGGAGGCCAGGCTCCCCAAGCGCTTCGCGGGCACCGTCGGCATCGCGCACACCCGCTGGGCCACCCACGGCGCCCCCAACGACATCAACGCACATCCGCACCTGGACGCCGACGGCAAGGTCGCCATCGTCCACAACGGCATCATCGACAACGCCGCCGAGCTGCGCGCCAAGCTCACCGCCGACGGCGTCGAGCTGATCTCCGACACCGACTCCGAGACCCTGGCCCATCTGATCGGCCGCTCGCAGGCCGACACCCTGGAGGAGAAGGTCCGCCAGGCCCTCGCCCTGGTCGAGGGCACCTACGGCATCGCCGTACTGCACGCGGACTTCCCCGACCGGATCGTCGTCGCCCGCAACGGCTCCCCCGTGGTGCTGGGCATCGGCGAGAAGGAGATGTTCGTCGCCTCGGACGTCGCCGCCCTGGTCAGCCACACCCGCCAGGTGGTCACCCTCGACGACGGTGAGATGGCCACCCTCAAGGCCGACGACTTCCGTACGTACACCACCGAGGGCTCCCGCACCTCCGCCACGCCGACCACCGTGGAGTGGGAGGCCGAGTCGTACGACATGGGCGGCCACGACACCTATATGCACAAGGAGATCCACGAGCAGGTCGACGCCGTGGACCGGGTGCTGCGCGGACGGATCGACGACCGCTTCGCCACCGTCCGCCTCGGCGGGCTCAACCTGGACGCCCGCGAGGCGCGCGGGGTGCGCCGGGTGAAGATCCTCGGCTGCGGCTCGGCGTACCACACGGGTCTGATCGGCGCCCAGTTGATCGAGGAGCTGGCCCGCATCCCCGCGGACGCCGAGCCCGCGAGCGAGTTCCGCTACCGCAACCCGGTCGTCGACCCGGACACGCTCTACATCGCGGTCAGCCAGTCCGGCGAGACATACGACACCCTGGCCGCCGTCCAGGAGCTCAAGCGCAAGGGCGCCCGCGTGCTCGGCGTCGTCAATGTCGTCGGCAGCGCGATCGCCCGCGAGACGGACGGCGGGGTGTACGTCCACGCGGGCCCCGAGGTGTGCGTGGTGTCCACCAAGTGCTTCACCAACACCGCCGTCGCCTTCGCCCTGCTGGCCCTCCACCTCGGCCGGATCCGCGATCTGTCCGTCGCCGACGGCAAGCGGATCATCGCCGGGCTGCGGCGGCTGCCCGAGCAGATCGCGGAGGTGCTGCGCGGCGAGGAGGAGATCAAAAAGCTCGCCGCGGAATACGCGAATGCGAAGAGCATGATGTTCGTCGGCCGGGTGCGCGGCTACCCGGTGGCCCGTGAGGCCTCCCTGAAGCTCAAGGAGGTCTCCTACGTCCACGCCGAGGCGTACCCGGCCTCCGAACTCAAGCACGGCCCGCTGGCGCTCATCGAGCCCGAGGTGCCGACCGTCGCCGTGCTGCCGGACGACGATCTGCTGGAGAAGAACCGCGCGACGCTGGAGGAGATCAAGGCCCGCAGCGGCCGGATCCTGGCCGTGGCGCACCAGGAGCAGGAGAAGGCGGACCACACGATCGTGGTGCCGCGCAACGAGGTCGAGCTGGACCCGATCCTGATGGGGATTCCGCTGCAACTCCTCGCGTACCACACGGCGCTGGCCCTCGGCCGCGACATCGACAAGCCGCGTAACCTGGCGAAGTCCGTCACGGTGGAATAACCGCCCGTCAGGCGGGCCCGCCGCCTGACCACTCGGCGGTCCCCCGCGTGTGCCACCACGCACGCGGGGGCCGCCTCCCCTGTGCCGGCGTCGCCCTTACGCCGGCAGGTGAGCCGCCGACGGGAACCGTCACTTCCCGGCCGGCGGCACGCTGACGCACGCCCGTTCGCTCGTTTTGTACCCGTCACAAACGCACAATCCACCTCTACGCACGGGTAGATTTGGCGTTTGTCAAGCCGGACTTGGCGCCATCTACCCGGCTGTCAAAGGGAGTTGAGGGTGTCTGGTTTCCAGCGATCCTCAGCGCTCAGGGAATGACCACCACGGGCCGCTGCGCCCGGCGCGCCAGCCGCCCCGCGACCGAGCCGAAGATGCGCCCCACCAGACCGTGCGTGGAGCCGACGACGATCGCGTCGGCCGCGTACTCCCGGCCGACCTCCTCCAGCTCATGGCAGATGTCCCCGCCCCGCTCCACCAGGATCCAGGGCACCTCGGCGAGATGGTCGGCGCAGGCCAGCTCAAGGCCCAGCACCTCGGTGCGGTGGTCGGGCACATCGACGAAGACGGGAGGCTCGCATCCGGCCCATACGGTCGTCGGCAGCCGGTTGGCCACATGGACGATGATCAGTCCGGAGCCGGAGCGCCGGGCCATGCCGATCGAGTACGCGAGGGCGCGCTCGCTCGATGTCGAACCGTCGAATCCCACCACGACGCCGTGCTGGAACGCCGGATCGCAGGAATGACGTGATTCTTCCGCCGCTTCGGGGTGCGCCATGTGATCGGCGACCCGCTTGCGGTCCGCGGGTTCGGGGATTTCGTGACCGGCCATCGGTGTCTCGGCGAAGGAAGTCCTCGTGAGGAGGGAACGGCGGGGGCTCAGGGGTTGCAGTTGTCGGGGACGGCGGCTCGCCGGCGCTCGGGGGAGCGTATCGAACGAACCGAATCCGTCCGGGATTCATCTTTCCAAGCCCTTACCCCTAAGGGTACGGCGCCACTCCCCTCCTGCCCAGAGAGCTCTTGGGCGGCGAACCGCCCGAGGCGTTCCACGGAGCATGCCGGAGGGCGGCCCGTAACGCAATGCCCCAAGTGGTCCCGACCGTGCCGATGTGCGGCTCCGCCGGGTGGCCCGAGTGAGCCTCTAGCAAACCCTGAGTCTTCGTGGGCCGTACACCGAGCGGACGGTTCGCAGTGACCCTGACGCCCGCTCGGCGTTGTAGTAGCCGCGCGGTGATCGCGCACCGCCCCGGCCCCCCGTCCGCCGCCCTCCGAGGAGCAGATACGTGCCCGCCACCGTCGAGTACGACGCGCCCCACGAGGGCCGTGACCACCCCGCCAGAACCCCGGCCGGGGAGGCGGCGGACGAGGTGATCCGCTGGGGCGCGTTCAGCTGCGCCCTGGTGCCCGTCGTGCTGCTGGTGTGCGGTTCGCCGTTCGGCGCGGCGGCCGGCGCCGCCGTCGGTCTCGCCGCGGTCACCGCCGTCTGCCGGGCGCTGCTGCGCCGCTGCGAGCGCACCGCCGCCAGGCTCGCGGGAACGGTCGTCAGTCCACATCGTGGACGACATGGGCGGACCGGAATCGGGGCTCACAGGGGCGGCCGGCGCGGCTGAGGGCGCGCTCCGTAGCGCTCCGGGTACACAGTGGTGAGCGTCACCGCAGGGGTCGTACGCCCGGCGGAGGACCCTTCCGCACGTCTGCGCCCACTTCTTTTCAGCCAACTTCCCCTCAAAGTTCTTTCCTTGGCAAACGCTCGCCCCAACCCCCTCCGACCAGCGAGGAAAGGGGTATTGGCGGGCCCTACCCCCTACGCGAAGTGGGTACGAAGGCTAGGCGTACTTCACAGGGAGGCCCACGAGTGCAACGCTTCGTGATCGAATGCTTCCCGCCAAGTTGTCATGTCGACATAGTGGCGGGTGGTGAACTGGTCACGGCGACCACACGCGACACAGTAGATTCGATCTTGGCCATGACCGGCGGGGGAACCGTTCAGGACCGAGGGGAAACGTGCAGGACCGAGAGGACGCGACCACCGAGGGGGGCTTAGTTCGATGAGCCAGGACTCCACGACCGTACCGGAGACCTCGCGCAAGCTCTCCGGACGCCGGCGACGAGAAATCGTCGCGGTGCTGCTCTTCAGCGGCGGCCCTATCTTCGAAAGCTCCATCCCGCTCTCCGTCTTCGGCATCGACCGTCAGGACGCCGGAGTCCCGCGGTATCGACTGCTGGTGTGCGCGGGCGAAGATGTGCCACTGCGAACGACCGGCGGACTGGAACTGACCGCACCATACGGCCTGGAGGCGCTGTCCCGGGCCGGCACCGTCGTCGTACCGGCCTGGCGGTCGATAACCCAGCCGCCACCGACCGCCGCGCTCGACGCGCTGCGCCGCGCGCATGAGGAGGGCGCGCGGATCGTGGGCCTGTGCACCGGGGCCTTCGTACTCGCCGCCGCGGGGCTGCTGGACGGCCGCCCGGCGACCACCCACTGGATGTACGCGCCGACGCTCGCCAAGCGCTATCCGTCCGTCCATGTCGACCCGCGCGAGCTGTTCGTGGACGACGGCGACATCCTGACCTCGGCGGGCACCGCCGCGGGCATCGACCTGTGTCTGCACATCGTGCGCACCGACCACGGCGCGGACGCCGCGGGCGCCCTGGCCCGCCGCCTGGTCGTCCCGCCGCGCCGCAGCGGAGGGCAGGAGCGCTATCTGGACAGGTCATTACCAGAGGAGATCGGCGCGGATCCGCTCGCCGAGGTCGTGGCGTGGGCGCTCGAGCATCTGCACGAGCAGTTCGACGTCGAGGCCCTGGCCGCCCGTGCCTATATGAGCCGGCGCACCTTCGACCGCCGGTTCCGCTCGCTCACTGGGAGCGCTCCACTGCAGTGGCTGATCACCCAGCGGGTGTTGCAGGCGCAGCGGCTCCTGGAGACCTCCGACTACTCCGTCGACGAGGTCGCCGGGCGCTGCGGCTTCCGCTCCCCGGTCGCGCTGCGCGGACATTTCCGGCGGCAGCTGGGGTCCTCCCCGGCCGCCTACCGGGCCGCGTACCGCGCCCGCAGGCCGCAGAGCGGCGCCCCGGACCGCCCGGACCGTCCCGAGCGCCTGGAGCGGGGCGACCGGCTGGAGCGGGGCGACCGGCTGGAGCGGGGCGACCGGCTGGAGCGGGGCGACCGGCTGGAGCGGGCCGAGCTGGGCGAGCAGCGGTCCGGTGAGCACTCCATGCCGCTACGGCGCCCCGGTGCGCCGCTCGCCCACCCGGCCCACCCCCATCACGCTCCGCATCCGCACGGCGGAGCCGATCTGGGCAAGCCGGAGTCCGACGCCTACGCCCCGCGCCTGCCCGAGCAGGCCACCGGTCGTGCGCCCGGCCGCCCGACCCTGCCCGGCCAGCGGGAACGCCCCGTAGGGTGAGACGTATGAACGATCGCATGGTGTGGATCGACTGCGAGATGACCGGGCTCTCGCTGTCGGACGACGCGCTTATCGAGGTGGCCGCGCTGGTCACGGACTCCGAGCTGAACATCCTGGGTGAAGGGGTGGACATCGTTGTCCGGCCGCCCACGGAGGCGCTGAGCACCATGCCCGAGGTGGTGCGCGAGATGCACACGGCCTCCGGACTGCTCGCGGAGCTGGACGGCGGGACCACGCTGGAGGACGCCCAGCGGCAGGTCCTGGCGTACATCCGCGAGCATGTCCCGGAGCCGGGCAAGGCCCCGCTGTGCGGAAACTCGGTCGGCACCGACCGCGGTTTTCTGCTCCGGGACATGCCCGAGCTCGAGAGCTATCTCCACTACCGGATCGTCGACGTCTCGTCGATCAAGGAGCTGGCCCGCCGCTGGTATGCGCGCGCCTACTTCAACAGCCCGAAGAAGAACGGCAACCACCGCGCTCTCGCGGATATCCACGAGAGCATCGCGGAGCTGCGCTACTACCGGGAGGCGATCTTCGTCCCGCAGCCCGGCCCGGACTCGGACACGGCCAAGTCGATCGCCGCGAAGCACGTCCTCCCGGCCCGGCAGTCGTGACGCTCTTGCTCCCGGCTGCTTCCTGCACGGAAAAGCCGGGAGCGAGCACCCCCGCGGACCCTGTACACTTTTTCTCGGCCGGTGCGGAGCGGAAAGCGCCGGTCATGGTGGGTATAGCTCAGCTGGTAGAGCACCTGGTTGTGGTCCAGGATGTCGCGGGTTCGAGTCCCGTTACTCACCCTGCATGACTGAGGGCCTGACCTGCGCAAGCGGGTCAGGC
>NZ_JBSFMM010000329.1:0-9395 GCF_053599555.1 Streptomyces sp. NPDC000941 | reverse complement strand
CAAACCATTCGACGCACCATCCTGATTCACCGCCGAACCACGCACCACCGCCAACACCCGACGCCCATTCCGACGCGCATCGGACAACCGCTCCAGCAGCAACACCCCCGCCCCCTCGCCCCAGCCCGTGCCGTCCGCGCTCTCCGCGAAGGCCTTGCAGCGGCCGTCAGCCGCAAGCCCCCGCTGACGGCTGAACTCCACGAAGGCCACCGGGGTGGACATCACGGTCACCCCGCCCGCCAGGGCAAGTGAGCACTCGCCCTGGCGCAGTGCCTGAGCGGCCAGGTGCATCGTCACCAACGACGCCGAACATGCTGTGTCGACTGTGACGGAGGGGCCTTCAAGGCCGAGGAAATACGAGAGCCGGCCCGAGACGACACTGGCCGCGCTGCCCGTGCCGAGGTACCCCTCAAGCCCCTCCGGCGCATGCTGGAACAGAGAGGCGTAATCCTGGCCGTTCGTACCGGCGAAGACACCGGTACGACTGCCCTTCAGTGAAGCCGGATCGATGCCCGCACGCTCGAAGACCTCCCACGAGATTTCCAGCAGCAACCGCTGCTGCGGATCCATCGCTGCCGCCTCACGCGGCGAGATTCCGAAGAACGCCGAATCGAAGTCCGCAGCCCCGTACAGAAAGCCGCCCTCCCGCACATAGGAGGTGCCCGAGCGTTCGCGATCCGGGTCGTAGAGATTCTCCACGTCCCAACCCCGATCCATCGGAAATTCCGAAACCGCGTCAGTCTCCGATGCCAGCAGGTCCCAGAACTGCTCCGGGGAACTCGCTCCCCCAGGGAAACGGCAGCTCATGCCCACAATCGCGATCGGTTCGTGCGCTGCGGCCGCGATCTTCCGGTTCTGCTGCCGCAGCCGTTCGTTCTCTTTGAGGGACGCACGCAGTGCTTCGAGAATCTTCTCAGGAGACGTGTTCATCGCCAGCTCCACATTTCAAGCACTTCAGGAATCAGTGTTTTCAAACGCCATGCGAAGCAGGCTCTCGGTGTCCATGGAATCGATGGAGTCGATGGAGTCGATGGTCTCCTGGCGGTCTTCGCCGCTCGGCAAGGAGACCTCCTCGGAGAAGTCGGCGAGTTGCAACAGGACTTCCATCAGCCCCGCGTCCCGGAGCTTGGCCAGGGGAATTGAGGCCAACGCGTGCCGAACGCGGACGTCCTGAGGCGTCAATTCAGCTTCGTCGTCACTGTCGGGGAACATCCGGTCCCGAAGAGTGTCGGCGAGGGCGTTCGGTGTCGGATAGTCGAAGACCAGCGTGGCCGGAAGGGTCAGGTTGGTGGCCGCTTGGAGACGGTTACGGAGCTCGACAGCGGTCAGCGAGTCGAAGCCGAGCTCCTTGAAGGCCCGTCCGGCGGCGACCGCTTCGGTGTTGGCATGTCCGAGCACGGCCGCCACCTGGGTACGGACCAGTTCGAGCAGCGCCCTCTCCCGCTCGGCTGGGTTAAGGTCTGCCAGCTTGTCGCGGAGCGCGGTGTCAGTCTCACTCGCCATGGCAGTCGCGTTCGCCCCCGTCAGAGCATTGCGGACCTCGGGGATCTCGCCGATCAGCGGCGCCCTACGGACAGCCGTGAAGGCCGGCGCGAACCGCTCCCAGTCCACATCGGCCACCGCGACGCCACCGTCGTTACGGTCGAGCACCTGGCCCAATACGGCGATCGCGTCCTCTGGCCTCATCGCGGTCAGCCCGCCACGCTGCATCCGCTGCTCGCCCACGCCATCCACGGCCATCCCGGCCTCGGCCCAGGGCCCCCAGGCCACGGAGGTGGCGGGCAGACCGAGCGCACGGCGCTGCTGCGCGAGGGCGTCCAGGAAGGTATTCGCGGCGGCGTAATTGCCTTGCCCGGCGCCACCGATCAGACCCGCCAGAGAGGAGAACATGACGAATGCCGAGAGATCGAGGTCCTTGGTCAGTTCGTGCAGGTTGAGCGCGGCATCAGCCTTGGCACGCAGCACGCCCGCGAAGCGGTCAGGAGTCAGCGACTCAATCACACCGTCGTCCAGCACACCGGCCGCGTGGATCACCGTCGTCAGGGGATGCTCGGCGGGAATCGAGTCCAGCAGCGCCGCCAACGCCATCCGGTCGGACACATCGCACGCGGCGACCGTAACCTTCACCCCCAGGCCCACCAGCTCCGACGCGAGCTCCTCGGCACCCGGGGCATCGAGACCACGGCGGCTGGTCAGTACGAGGTGCTCCGCGCCACGCGACACCAGCCAACGCGCCACATGCCCACCGAGCGCGCCCGTACCACCGGTGACCAGGGCCGTACCACTCGTACGCCACTCCCTGCCAACCTCCCCACCGCCGCCGGCACGCACCAGGCGGCGGCCGAAGACACCGGCCGAACGCACCGCCACCTGATCCTCACCACCAGAACCCGTCAACACACCGACCAGCCGATCCGCAGCCCGCTCGTCGAACGACTCAGGCAGGTCGACCAAACCACCCCAACGCTCCGGATGCTCCAGACCAACCACCCGGCCCAGACCCCACACCTGAGCCTGCACCGCACTCAGCAGCGCTTCCGAATCGCTGACCGACACCGCACCACGCGTCATCACCCACAATGGCGCCGCCACCCCGATATCGCCCAACCCCTGCACCAACCCCAACGTGCCAATCAGGCCGACTGGGACACCGCCGCACAACGTCTCGTCCAACGCCACCAACGACAACACCCCATTGAACGCAGGGCCTTCACCCACAGCCTCCGCCACACCTACTCGGTCACCATCGGCCTCCACCACAAGACGCCGCACCACAGCCCCCCGCGCCTCAAGCCCCCGAGCGATGTCGGCGACCCACGCGTCCTCGGCCAAACCAGTGGGCACAGCCAGCAACCACGTCCCCGACAGCATCGCCGACGACTCGACCGATACCGGCTTCCAGCCGATCCGGTAGCGCCATCCGTCCAACCGGGACCGTTCCAGCCGCCCCCTCCGCCACGATGACAACACAGGCAGGACGACACCGAGCTGCTCGCTGTCCGAGAGCTCAAGTGTCGAAGCAAGCGACTCCAGATCCTCCCGCTCCACCGCCTCCCAGAACCGCGCCTCCACCTCATCCACCACAACCGCCTCAACAGGAGCATCCAGCCAGAACCGCTCCCGCTGAAAGGCATACGTCGGCAGATCCACCCGCGACGCCCCCGCACCGGCAAACACCTCCGCCCAGCGCACAGCCACACCCCGCACCCACGCCTGCCCAACACCCGACAGCAACGACTCGACCTCAGGACGCCCCGCCCGCAACACAGGAACGAACACCCCATCGGCCACGGACTCCGCACCCATCGCGCTCAACACGCCATCGGGACCCAGCTCAAGGAACACGGACACGCCCTGCTCGGCCAGACTCGCCATGCCCTCACCGAAACGAACAGCCTGACGCACATGCCGCACCCAGTAATCAGCCGAAACCAGCTCACCAGACGTGGCCAGCTTGCCCGTCACGTTGGAAACGACCGGAATACGCGGCGCAGCGTAGGTCAGGGTCTCGGCGATGGCGTAGAAGTCATCCAGCATCACGTCCATACGAGGCGAATGGAACGCATGCGACACCTCAAGACGCTTCGTCTTACGGCCCTGCCCCCGCAGCGCCTCCGCCACAGCAAGGACCGCCTCCTCATCGCCGGAGACCACCACCGACGTCGGACCATTGACCGCAGCAATACCAACCCGATCGCCATAATCGGCCAGAAGCGACACCGCCTCATCCTCGGCCGCCTGGACAGCAACCATCGCCCCGCCGGCGGGCAACGCCTGCATCAACCGCCCGCGCGCCGCCACCAGCCGCACCGCATCCTCCAACGAGAACACACCCGCCACATGAGCCGCCACGATCTCGCCGATCGAATGCCCACCCACAAACTCCGGTACCACGCCCCACGACTCGACCAACCGGAACAACGCCACCTCAACGGCAAACAGACCGGTCTGCGTATACACCGTCTGGCCGAGCAGATCGGCATCATCACCGAAGATCACATCGCGAACGGACCGCTCGTCGTGTCCCGCAAGCTCCTTGTCCAACAGCCCGCACACCTCATCAAACGCCCCCGCAAACACCGGATACTGGCCATACAGCTCACGACCCATACCCACCCGCTGACTGCCCTGCCCCGAAAACAACACCGCCAACCGACCCTGCCCAGCCCCCTCCGCCGGCCCCATCACCACACCCGGCGCATCCTCACCTCGCATCAACGCGCCAAGCCCGCCCAGCAGATCATCCCGGCCCTCACCCAGCACCACAGCCCGATGCTCGAAGGCCGACCGCCCCGACGCCAGCGACCACCCCACATCAACCGGCGAAAGCCCCCCATCACGCTCCACACGCGACAACAAACGCCCCGCCTGCCCCCGCAACGCACCCGCACCAAGCCCCGACACCACCCACGGCACCACCGGCATCACAACAGACGCCACCGGCTCCTCAGATTCCGCCTCAACCGCAGGCGCCTCCTCAAGGATCACATGCGCGTTCGTCCCGCTCACACCGAACGACGACACACCCGCCCGCCGCGGATGCTCACCCCCCGGCCACTCCCGCTGTTCCACCAACAGCTCAACCGCGCCCGCCGACCACTCAACCTGCCGCGACGGCTCATCCACATGCAACGTCCGCGGCAACACCCCATGCCGCATCGCCAGCACCATCTTCATGACACCAGCCACACCCGCAGCCGCCTGCGCATGACCGATATTCGACTTCAACGACCCCAACCACAACGGCCGACCCTCACCCCGCCCCTGCCCATACGTCGCCAACAACGCCTGCGCCTCAATCGGATCGCCCAGCGTCGTCCCCGTACCATGCGCCTCCACCACATCCACCTCTGCGGCCGAGAGTCCGGCGCCGGCCAATGCCTGACGGATCACCCGCTGCTGCGCTGGACCATTGGGCGCCGTCAGACCGCTGCTTGCGCCGTCCTGGTTCACCGCTGAACCCCGTACCACCGCAAGCACCGGATGCCCGTTCCGCCGCGCATCGGCCAGCCGCTCGAGCAGCAGCATCCCCGCGCCCTCGGCCCAACCGGCGCCGTCCGCCGCGTCCGAGAAGGACTTGCAGCGCCCGTCGAGCGCAAGGCCGCGCTGGCGGCTGAACTCCACGAACGCCATCGGCGACGACATCACGGTGACACCGCCGGCCAAGGCGAGCGTGCACTCACCGCGACGCAGCGCGTGGGCCGCCAGATGCAGGGCCACCAGCGAAGACGAGCAGGCCGTGTCCACCGTGACCGCAGGCCCCTCGAGCCCCAGGGTGTAAGCGATACGTCCCGACGCGACGCTGCCCGCGCTGCCATTGCCCAGATAGCCCTCGAAACCCTCAGGGGCCACCTTCAGCCGGGACACGTAGTCGCTGTACATCACGCCGGCGAAGACACCAGCTTTGGTGCCCCGTACGGAGTGCGGGTCGATGCCCGCGTGTTCCAGGGCCTCCCAGGACGTCTCCAGCAGCAGCCGCTGCTGCGGGTCCATCGCGAACGCCTCGCGCGGCGAGATACCGAAGAACGCCGGATCGAAGTCGGCGGAGTCGTGCAGGAAACCGCCCTCCCGCACGTAGCTCCTGCCCTGCCGGTCCGGATCCGCGTCGTACAGGTTCTCGACGTCCCAGCCACGGTCCACCGGGAAGTCGGAGACGGCGTCGGTGCCGGTGGCGACCAGGTCCCACAGTTCCTCGGGTGAAGCCACGCCACCGGGATACCGGCAGCCCATGCCCACGATCGCGATGGGCTCGGACTCCTTGGCTTCCAGTTCCTCCAGCCGTCGACGAGTCTGGCGGAGGTCGGTGGTCGCCAACTTGAGGTAGGCGCGGAGCTTATCCTCACTGGCCATTCGGGATCAGTTCCTCACAAAATCGGCGAACGCTGCGAAAACATCGGGCGAATCATCGGTTGTGCACTATCGGCACGGTCTGTGCGGGCTACACGGTCACGGCCACAGTCATGGTCATGGTCATGGTCATGTGATTCAGGACTTCCTCAGCTCGTTCTCGAGAGCGCTGAACAGCTCTTCATCCGTCGCATCGTCCAGATCCCCGTCGTCATCAAGGTCGGCGGTGGTTCCCTCCGTGCCACCGAGCTTGGCCATGAGTGCCTTCATCCGGACCATGATCTCGACGCGCTTGTCGTCGTCCGCGCCCACAGCTACGGCGGACAGCACCGACTCCAGCCGGTCGAATTCCTCGACCAGCGAGGGCCCGGCCTCGACCCCGTCCAGGCGGATTTCCGTGCGCAGCAATGTGGCGAGCGCATGGGGCGTGGGGTGGTCGAAGATCAGGGTGGCGGGCAGCCGCAGCCCGGTGGCGGCGTTCAGACGGTTGCGGAGTTCGACCGCCGTAAGCGAGTCGAATCCGACTTCCAGGAAGCCTCGCCCGGGATCCACCGCGTCGTGTGTGGCGAATCCCAGCACGGCCGCGGCCTGCACGCGAACGAGGTCCAGCAGCGCGCGTTCCCGTTCGGTGTCGGAGAGGCCCGCGAGCCGCTGCTTGAGCGTGGAATCGCCGCCCACCACTCCCGCCTCGGCCGTGCGCCGCGCCGGTACGCGGATCAGGCCGCGCATCATCGCGGGAACGGCGTCGGCGGTGACCGGGCGGCGCAGCGCGGCGGCCTCCAACTGCATGGGCAGCATGAGTGCCTCATCGAGGTTTTGGGCGGTGTCGAACAGTTCAAGGCCCTTCGCGGTGCGCAGCGGGGTCATGCCGCCGCGCGCCATGCGCTGTATATCGGCGTCGGTGAGGTCGCCGGTCATGCCGCTGCTCTGAGCCCAGAAGCCCCAGCCGAGCGAGACCGCGGGCAGCCCCTGGGCCCTGCGGTGGTGGGCGAGTGCGTCGCCGAACACGTTGGCCGCGGCGTAGTTTCCCTGCCCTGCGCTGCCGAAGGTCGCGGCGGCCGATGAGAAGAACACGAACGCCGAAAGGTCCAGGTCACGCGTCAGCTCGTGCAGATGGACCAGCGCGTTCACCTTGGGGCGCAGCACTTGGTCGACGCGGTCCGAGGTCAGGGAGGAGATCACCCCGTCGTCCAGCACACCGGCGGTGTGCACGACGCCGGTCAGCGGATGCTCCGCCGGTACGGAGGCGAGGAGTTCTGCCAGCGCCGCGCGATCGGCCACATCGCATGCCGCCACGGTGGCGTCGGCCCCGAGCTCGGCGAGCTGTCCCACCAGTTCGCCGGCGCCTTGGGCGGCGGGCCCGCTCCTGCTCACCAGCAGCAGTCGGCGCACACCGTGCTCGGCGACCAGGTGTTTGGCGAAGACGCCACCCAGCGTTCCGGTCGCGCCCGTGATCAGTACCGTTCCCGAGCCGAACGCGCCCGCTGCGGGCTCCGTGTGCGCTTCGTCGGTCCGGGCCGGGATCGGGACCCGTGCCAGGCGCGGCACCCGTACCTCGCCGTCGCGCAGCGCCACCTGCGACTCGTCCTGGGCCACCGCCCACGCCACCGCCGCGGGCAGGGTCTGCCAGGACGGCTGCGAGTCGTCGGTGTCCAGGAGGACGAAGCGGCCGGGATTTTCCGACTCCGCCGAACGCAGCAGACCCCACACCGGGGCCGCCGCGAGGTCTCGTACGTCCTCGCCCGTCCGCGTGGCCACCGCGCCGCGGGTCACCACGACCAGCCTCGACTCGGCGAACCGCTGGTCCGCGGCCAGCCACTGCTGCGCCAGAGCGAGGGCCTGGTGCACCGCGCCGCGCGCGGCGTCGGCCGTGGCCCCCGGCGTGGCCTCGATCTGCGGCGCGCAGCTAACCAGGATGATCTCGGGGGCGGGCTCACCCTCCGCAAGGCTGTCACTCAGCGAGGCCAGGTCCTCGTACGGCTTGGCCGAAACCCGGGTGCCGCTCAGCGCTGCCGCCAGGCCGAGGCGGTCGTCGCCCACCAGTGACCAGCGAGCGGTGGTCGGGGCGAAGGCGTCGCCGGACACCGGTCGGCTGATCCACTCGATGTGGAAGAGCGAATCGTGCCGACCGCCCTGGGCGCCGCCGAACTGCTGTGGGTCGACGGGGCGCAGTACGAGGGACTCGGCCTTGGCCACTGGGGCTCCGGTCCCGTCGGCGACCGCCACGGTCATCGCGTCCGGGCCGGCCGGCGTCAGGGCCACCCGGAGCAGCGCGGCGCCCGCGGCGTACAGGGACACTCCGCGCCACGCGAACGGCAGCCGAGCCCTGGGCGCTTCGGCGCCGCTGTCGCGTGCGGCCTCCGGGGCGACGATGCCGAGCCCGACGGCGTGCAACGCGGAGTCGAGCAGGGCCGGGTGGACACCGAAGCGGGTGGCTTCCGACTGATGGTCTTCGGGGAGCACGACCTCCGCGAAGATCTCCTCACCGCGCTGCCAGGCCGCGCGCAGACCCTGGAAGACCGGCCCGTAGCCGTGCCCGACCTCGGTCAGCGCGTCGTACAGCCCGTCGGTCGCCACGGCGGTCGCGCCCGCGGGGGGCCACGCCGCCAGGTTCCACGACGCGGTGGGCGCGCCGACCGCCAGCGCTCCGGTGGCATGGCACGTCCAGGGCTCGTGGGCGGTCTCCACGTCGCGCCGCGAGTAGACGCTCAGTGCGCGGCGGCCGGTCTCGTCCGGTTCGGAGACCGTGAGCCGCAGCTGTATACCGCCGCGTTGGGGAAGGATCAGCGGGGCTTGGAGCGTCAGCTCCTCGACCACATCGCAGCCGACTTCGTCGCCCGCGCGGATGGCCAGTTCCACGAACGCGGTGCCAGGCAGCAGCACGGTGTCGCCCACCGCGTGGTCTGTGAGCCACGGGTGCGTACGGAGCGACAGCCGGCCCGTGAACACGACGCCTTCGGAGTCCGGCAGCTCGACGGCGGCGCCGAGCAACGGGTGCTCCGCGGAGTCGATCCCGAGGCCGGAAGCCGCGCCCGCGCCGCCCGAGACGCCGGAGGTGTCCAGCCAGTACCGCTTGCGCTGGAAGGCGTACGTGGGCAGGTCCACCCGCACGGGCCCGGCCCCCTTGAATGCCTGCGTCCAATCGACGGCCACGCCCTGGGCATAGGCCTCGGCGAGGGAGGTCAGGAAGCGGCCCAGGCCGCCCTCGTCACGGCGCAGCGAGCCGAGCGCCACCGTGCCCTCCGCACCTCGGGCCTCAGCGGTCTCCTCCACCCCGACGGCCAGGACCGGGTGCGCGGACACCTCGATGAAGACGGCGTCCCCTGCCTCCAGGGCGGTGCCGATGGTCTCCTCGAAACGAACCGTCTGGCGCAGGTTGCGGTACCAGTACGCGGCATCCATGCCGGCCGTGTCGATGACCGCGCTCGTCACCGTGGAGTACAGCGGGATCCTGGACGGCTGCGGTTCGAGGCCCGCCAGCAACCCGGCCAGCTTCTCCTCGATACGCTCGACATGCGAGGTGTGCGAGGCATAGTCCACCGGAACCC
>NZ_JBSFMM010000328.1:0-9449 GCF_053599555.1 Streptomyces sp. NPDC000941 | reverse complement strand
CGATGACTTTTCGAGTGGCACAGGACTGCGGCGTGCGAGCCCTCTGGACGGCGACGTGGTCGAAGTCGCCGTCGAGAGACCGCCGTCGGCGGCACGCGCATCGCCTGCAGCCGGGTGACCCAGAGCATGCCTGTCATGGCGCCTGAAGGGTGTCAATATTCCAATCAGGCTGCTGAGCTGGGCGTTTCCTGTGGATGGCGAGGCAGCCGGGGTGGCATGGTGTGGTACTCGTTGAGCAGTCCGCCAAGTACCTGGCGGCGCCTGACCGTGGCAGCGGGCAGGGGGATGACCTTCGGGTCGTCGTCGGGTGCTCGCAGGCCGAGGTTGCGGTGGGATCGTCCGGCATTGTAGTGCTCGGCGTAGGTGGTGAGGACCGTGCGCAGGTGTCGTGGTGTGGTCAAGGGGTCGGTGCAACATCCCAGGTAGAACAGGTGCCGGAGGTGTTGCTGGGTGGCGAGGATTGGGCGGCCGGGGCTGTCGGACGCGCAGAAGCGTGAGGTGTGGCAGCGGTGGAGGGACGGCCAGTCGCTGAGTGAGATCGGTCGCGCGCTGGGCAAGGTGCCGGGATCGATCCACGGTGTGATCGCCGCCAACGGTGGCTATGCGCCAGCTCAGCGAACGCGGGCGGCAGTGGCATTGACGCTTGCCGAGCGGGAGGAGGTTTCCCGCGGCTTGGCGGCCGACGAGTCGTTCCGGACGATTGCTGCCCGGCTGGGACGCCATCCTTCCACGATCGGCCGGGAGGTCGGCCGTCACGGTGGCCGGAAGAAGTACCGGGCCGCCGTGGCCGATGAACGGGCCTGGGACAACGCCCGGCATCCCAAGCCGTGCCTGCTGCAGCGCAATCCCGCTCTGCGGAATGTGGTGGCCGCCAAGCTCACCGACGACTGGTCGCCGCAGCAGATCTCCGGCTGGCTTGCCCACACATACGCGGCGGAGGACGGTATGCGGGTGTCGCACGAGACCATCTACCGCAGCCTGTTCATCCAGGCCCGCGGGGTGCTGAGGAAGGAACTGACCAGCCACCTGCGGCGCCGGCGCACGATGCGCCGCTCGAAGAATGCCTCCACTGCCGACCAGCAGCGCGGCCAGATCCGTGACGCTGTCTCGATCCGGCAACGGCCCGCTGAGGCCGAGGACCGTGCAGTGCCCGGCCACTGGGAGGGCGATCTGATCACCGGCGCGAAGAACAGCCACATTGCGACCCTGGTCGAGCGGCACTCCCGCTTCGTCATGCTGGTCCAGGTGGCCGGCAAGGACACCGCCAGTGTCGTGGACGCCCTCAGCCGTCAAGTCCGCTTGCTGCCACAGGGCTTGATGGCATCACTGACCTGGGACCGCGGTATGGAGCTCGCGGAGCACAAGCGGTTCACCATCGCTACCGATGTGAAGGTCTACTTCGCTGATCCGAAGAGCCCCTGGCAGCGAGGATCGAATGAGAACACTAACGGACTGCTGCGGCAGTACTTTCCCAAAGGAACGGACCTGTCCGGCTACACCCAGGCCGACCTCGATGCCGTCGCGCTGAAACTCAATACCCGCCCCCGCAAGACCCTCGGCTATTTCACTCCCGCTGATAAACTCGCGGGCACCGTTGCACCGACGGGTTGAACCTAGGGCGGCCTTCTTCGCCCAGGACAGCGACCGGTGAGCGAGGCCTACCAGTTCATCGCCGCGGAGAAGGCTGTCTACCCGGTGGCCCTGCTGTGCCGTCTCCTGGGCGTGGTCCGCTCTTCGTTCTATGCCTGGCTGAAGACGGAGGAGGCCCGGCAGGCGAAGACGCGGGCCGATGATGCGCTCGCTCACGAGATCACCGTGATCCACCTGGCCTCGAAGGGCGCCTACGGTGTTCCGCGGGTGCACGCTGAACTGCGGGGACTGGGCCAGGGAGTCAACCGCACGCGGGTGGAGCGGATCATGCGCGAACGCCGGATCACCGGTGTCACACGCCGAAGACGCCGGTCGCTGACCCGGCCCGACCGGCAGGTGAGACCGGCGCCCGACCTGATCGGCCGGGACTTCACCGCCACCCGCCCCGGCACCCGGCTGGTCGGGGACATCACATACCTGCCCACCGGCGAGGGCTGGCTGTATCTGGCCTGCTGGCTGGACCTGGCCACCCGCGAGGTCGTCGGCTACGCGATGGCCGACCACCACCGCGCCGAGCTGGTAGTCGACGCGCTGCGGATGGCCCACGGCCGCGGCAGCCTGGAACCCGGCTGCATCACGCACAGCGATCGCGGAAGCGAATACACCTCCGCTGAATTCCGCGATGAAATACGCGTTGGGACTTCGTCAGAGCACTGGCCGGACCGGCTCCTGCTTTGACAACGCCGCAGCCGAGAGCTTCTGGGCCGTACTCAAGGAAGAGATCGGCACCCGCGTATGGCCGGACCGGGCCACCGCCCGCGCCGATGTCTTCGCGTTCATCGAGACGTTCTACAACCGGCGCCGCCTGCGCAAACATCCCGTGTTCGGGTACCTCGCACCCCTGGAGGCACGACAGCGGTTCCGCAACGACCAAACACTCGCAGCGTAGAAGAAGAGTGTCCAGGATCACGGGGGAACTTCAGACTGCTCAACGAGTACCACACCATGCCACCCCGGCTGCCTCACCATCCACAGGAAACGCCCAGCTCAGCAGCCTGATTGGAATATTGACACCCTTCACCGCTGAGGCAGTTCACCATCGCCAACTCCAACCACCCCAACCACACCGTGCAGACACGAGCCCTGCACGCCTATCTACGCTGGCGCAACGCCAACCCCCGCCACCGCGACGTCCTGGCCGCCGAACGCAAGGAACGCGCCCGCATCCGAAGCGAGAAGGGCATCCGTTGGGGCGGACGCCCCCTCAACACCGCAGCCTGACCGACCGCGAACTTACACAGCCACAGCGCATCATCGGTCCGCTCGTGGCCAAGCGCGGACGACCGAAGCGTTGTGAAGATGATCTCGGCTGGGCAGACCCGGAGCCCCGAACGGGGCCGGTTCAGGAGAAGGGCGGCGCCAGAGGAGAATGACTCAGGAGGCGGACGGCTCGATCTCCCCCGCGAAGACGATGACCTGGTCGATGAGGCTCCGCCGCAGATGGACGACGTCCGTTCCCGCCAGGCGGGGGCCTCCATCCGGCGTCGTGAAGACCCACTGGTACCGGGCCCACTCGCCCGGCATGTCCACCGCCGAACAGCGCACCATCGTGCCGGTCCCCGCGGGGTGGCGCCGGATGTCCAGCACGAACCGCTCGACCGCCTCGATCCCGTCACTGCGGCCCAACGGTCCCCAGAAGACCACGTCCGAGGTCAGGGCCTGGGAGAGCAGCGCAGTCACATAGCTGTCGTCCAAGGCGTTAAACGCGGAGATGAACGTGTCGATCGCGGAGCGTGCCGTCTCTTCCTGCATGCCCCAGTAATACCAGCCGTTGCGCGTGCGCTCGTCCCGCGAGCCGCCTTCCGATCACGGTGGCCCATCCCGGTCACAGCACTAGTAGGACTCCGTTAGGTCTGTCTTGATCTTGGTGTGGTTCTGCTGGGCAGGGGTTGGTGGCAGGTGGTGCAGATGCCGGTCCAGCAGTTCAGCAGGTCCTGGAGGGTGTCGAGGGTCTGGTAGAGGGTGAGTCCGGTGTGTCGGCTTTTGGGGCCAGGCGCTGTTCGGTGAGGAAGGCGTGGGCGGCGGTGACCAGGGTGGCGTGGTGGTGCCAGCCTCTCCAGGAGCGGCCTTCGAAGTGGTCCAGGCCCAGGCCGTGCTTGAGTTCGCGGTAGACACCTCACGACGCCAAAGCGTCAAGCTGCAGCTGCGATTTCGGCGGGGAATCCGGTGTTTTCGTCGAACAGCTTGCCGTGCTGCAGGCAGTGGTAGAGCTGGCCGATCATGCGGTTGAAAAGGTTGCGCTGGGCGGCCGCGTGCCAGTCGCCGACCTCACGTCGTCGTCGGTAGTGTTCCCCAGCTCCGGGCGAGTGCCGCAGGGCCGCGAAGGCCCAGAGGTACCCGGCGTGGTTGAGGCGGTCGTTCTTCACCCACCGCCGGGTGATGGACGACTTCTTGCCGGAGGCCCTGGTGACGGGTGAGGAGCCGGCGTACGCCTTCAGGCCGCGGGCGTCGGTGAAGCGGGTGCGGTCGTCGCCGATCTCAGCGAGGATCCGGCCGGCGAGCTGGATGCCGAGCCCGGGGAAGCTCAGTAGGATCTCGGCGTCCGGGTGCTAAGGGAAAACCTCTTCCACCGCCTTGGCCAGCTGGTCGGCGGCGGTGCAGGCGGCTTCCAGCTGGGTGAGCAGGGCGAGCATCTGCTTGCCGAGAGCGTCTTCGACGAGTGGCGGTTGGTGTGCCCAGTGGGCGCGGAAGACGTCGCGGAGGCGGTTGGCTTCCGCCTCGATGCCGCGCTTTCGGCCGGCGCGTTTGAGAGCGGCCTGGAGCTGGGTGCGGGTCAGACGCGCAGCCTGAGTGGGGGTCGGCGCGGCCTTGAGAAGTTCGCGGGCCTCGGGGCGGCACAAGCCGTTGGTCCAGGTGGCGACGGCGTCCAGGACGGCTGGGTAGTACTCGTGTAGCAGGGATCGGAGCTGGTTGGCCAGCTGCTGCCGGTTCCACAGCGAGTCCTGCTGAGCGCGGGCGAGAATGGCGATCGCGCGGCCGAGGTCGGAGTCGTTGGGCAGTGGTCGGTGGGCGTGCATGTCGGTGCGCAGGATGTTCGCCTTCTCCGCGGCGATGAACTGGTAGGCCTCGCTCACCGGTCGCTGTCATGCGCGAACGCCGGATGGCAAGGACGCCGAACTGCTGGTGCTTCGGCATGAGAACGTGGTGCTACGCAGGCAACTCGCGGGTCCGGTGCGGTACGAGTGGGCGGACCGGCTGTGGTTCGCGGCACTGTCCTCGCTGATACCCCGGCCGCGCTGGGCACAGGTGTTCCGCGTGACGCCGGGGACGTTGCTCGGCTGGCATCGACGTCTCGTTGCACGCAGGTGGGACTACAGTGAGCGCCGAAGCAAGCGGGGCCGCCCGCCGACAGCGGAAGCCGTGAAGAGGTTGGTGCTCCGGCTGGTGCAGGAGAACCCGCGCTGGGGCTGCCGCAGAATCCAGGGCGAGCTCGCCCGGCTGGGCCACAGGATCGGCGCCTCCACGGTCTGGAAGATCTTGACGGCAGCAGGTGTCGACCCTGCTCCCCGCCGCAGCAGTCCTACCTGGCGCGAGTTCCTTACGGCTCAGGCCGGCTCCATCATCGCCTGCGACTTCTTGCACATCGACTTGGCGAATCTTCGCCGGGTCTACGCGCTGGTCTTCCTCGAGCACGGTACACACCGCCTCCACGTCGCCGGGGTGACCGCACAACCGACCGCACAGTGGACAGCCCAGTAAGCCCGCAACCTTGCCCTCCACGAGGGAATGTCCCTGAAGTCGCTGCGCTTCTTGATCCGCGACCGGGACAGCAAATACACCGAGTCCTTCGACGCGGTCTTCGAAGCCGAGGACATCGAAACCCTGAAGACCGCCCCGCGGTCCCCGCGGATGAACGCGCACTGTGAGAGAGCCATCGGGACAGTGCGGCGTGAAGTCCTCGATCGCGTGCTGATCTGGAATGAGGCCCAGGCTCGGCACGTCCTCGACGTCCACTCCCGGCATTACAATGGCCATCGCCCTCATCAGGCCCGTGGGCAACGTCCGCCCCTTTGTGACCGCCAGGTCGCAGCGTTGACTGACTCGAGCACTCCGCGACGACTACTCCAGACTCGCGTCCTCAGCGGCCTGATCAACGAGTACAGGTATGCGGCCTGACCTGCCGCGACGGGCTTCTGAACGGCACACGGTGGACATGGGGGCCTCCCGTCCGCCGGGCCCCGCCAGGGGGAAGCAGCGCGGCCCCCGCTGGTGGGCGGGGGCCGGGTGGTCTGTCTGTGTCCGGGCACGCCAGACTTGGCGTCAGTGTGGGGGTATGGGTGGCTCGTTGTGCAACTACGGAGTGTAGCGAGTGTGGCTAGCCGATCTCCCACTGGCCGGTCTCATCGGCGAAGCCACTGTTCATCGTGAACTGCAGCGTGGCGACCTTCGATGCCTTGGGCACCTCGATGACGACCCAGCCAAGTGCCTTATCACCTGCGGGGAGCTTGAGGTCGGATGTCATCTGAGGGCCGGCGGTGATGTCGCCGAAGGTGGCGTCGAACCGCTGGCCGTCAGCGTCTGCGGCCTGGATACAGTTGGACGGGCTGTCGCTGTACGTGGTGGTGCCGGTGTTGGTGAGCTGGATTTGAACGGCGACCCAGCGTTTGCCGGCCGCGGGCGTGGTGAATTCGTCGGCGCTCTTGGCGGGGTCCAGCCACTTCTTCATGGTGACGTCGAGCTGTTCGCCGTCGTCCTGGCCCGAGAGGGTGATGGTGTCACCGACACGAGCGGTTTCAGGCTGTTCGGATGGGGGCGTGGTCTCTGCGGCGTCTGCCGGTTCTGCGGCTTCGCTGGTGGGCGCGGCCTGTGACGATGACTCGGCCTTGGGCTTGATGCTGATGCTGTCGTCGTTGCTGCCGCACGCGGTGAGCGACAGGCACAGGATGGCGGCGGCGATCACGGAGGCGCGGACGCGCATGGTTCCCCCCTGGGTACGTACTGATGTGGCGTGTGGGGGGATGGGCACTGTATCGGGTGTGTGGGGTGGTGTGCATGGGATCGGTCGGAAATGCCGCCGCCTCGCCCGGTCATGGGCGGGGCGGCATTGGCCAGCAGGGCTACGCGTTGGCGATCTCCCGGATGCACTTCAGCTTCTCCTCGGCAGTGAGGGCACTCAAGTCCCCTCCCACCAGGCCGTCGAGGACGCTGCGCACGTTGGCCTCGTCGGGGCGTAGAGCAGCGTCGAGGACGCGAGCCCGTGTGCTGTTGTCGCGGATGTAGACCCACACCTTGTCCCACTGCCGGGGTTCGGTGTTGCAGCGAGCGTCAAGGATCTCTCGAGGGAAGTAGCTCATCCCCTGCTTACCGAGGGCTTCGGTGATCTCTCCCAGGATGTTCTTGCTGAGCTTCTTGTAGCCGAGCTCTTCTCGGAGTTGGCCCAGTGTCGTCTCCAGTAGCCCGTCATGGGCCTCTGTTTCGTCGTACGTCCAGCCCAAGGCGTCGGACACACTTCCCCCCTAATGGAACATGTGTTGCGTATTGGCGAGATATTCGCGCGTTGTGAATATAGCGCTGAATGGGGCTCAACTTGGACTGATGAGGGAAATCGGACCCCAAGGAGGCCCCGCTGCGAACGGGGGACGCGGCAGGGCCTCGGGCCAGTGTGGCAAGCGAACGGTCAACGCTGCGGGTAGTACACCGATGTGGAAGCATTCGGATGGTCACGGAACAGCGCGTGATCCAACTCGCATCGCGCGATCTCCAGCGCCCTCCCGACGAGTCCGACCTTCCGCGCCGGTGCCCCCTCAAACCCTTGCCGAGGGTAGGCGTTCTCCAGCTGGACGTGCAGGCTGTTGAGTTGCCGTTGCATCGCTGCCAGCATGCGGCCGATCTCTACGTGCTCTTGTTCGGTGAGTCGCGGCTTCGTCATGTCGCTATCGTCCCGTCTTGGGCTGGCCGGGGGTGCGGGGTTCGGGCTTCGGGTAGTGCCCGCCGTGCGATGCCTGGTATATGGTCTCCCATTTCGGGTCGGGCTTCGTCTCGGGCTTCATGGGCATGGGCTTGAGTGCCACGATGGGGCTCCTCGTCTCGTGATCAGGATGGGGAACCGGGGCGGCCTGGTGCTGGCAGGCGGACGGCCGCCCCGGAGTTCTGAGCCGTCAGACGGCGTGCTTACGCAGGGCGGTCTCGGCCGGATCGCGGATGATCGTCATCCCCTCGACCGGGCGCTCCACGATCGGCCCGTGGGCGTTGTTGTCGTTGTTGTTGCCGGGCTGACCTGCGGCAACAACATCCGCATGGGCGGTGCGAGGGGTGGGGAGAGCGGCGCCCTTCACCCCGGTCGACGAGCCCCGCCCACGCATCCGCGCCGCCTCCACCGGCACGCCGCACCAGTCCAGGGCCTCGCGCACCCGCTCCGGGGTGGTGCCCAAGTCCTCGGCGAGCACAGCGATGTGGGCGTGCGGTGTGCCGACCCGGGCGAGGGCCTCGCCCAGCTCGCCCCACGTCGGCAGGCGCGGCGTCTCCGGGGCTGGCTGCGCGGCCTCCTGCTCTTCGCCGGAGCTCTCCTCTTCGTCGTCCTCGCCCTCGGGCTCCTCGTCCGCCTCGGCGTCCGGGGCTGCGGCGCGCCAGGCTGCGAGGAGGAACCAGGCGACACCGGGCCACATTGGCCATCGCGTTCCGTACACCAGCATTCCGGCGAACCCCGACCGGACCCTGGATCACCCAGCAAGCGCGCAACTATTTCATGGACCTGGGCGACCATGCCGAGTCGATCAGGTTCCTCATCCGGGACCGCAGCGCCTACTTCACCGACAGCTTCGACGCCGTCTTCCAGGCGATCGGAGTGCGCGTCCTTCCAACACTGCCCCGGGTGCCCCGGATGAACGCCATCGCGGAACGCTGGATCGGATCATGCCGACGCGAGGCAACCGACCGCATCCTGATTCACGGGAGAGCGCCACCTACGCCTCGTCGTCAGTGAATACGCAAAGCACTACAACCAACACCGGCCACACCGATCCCTCGGACAACGGCCGCCGGACCTACCCACCAAACCCGAACCACCCACCGCCACCGACAACACTCGCATCCATCGACACGATCGACTCGGCAGCCTCATCCACGAATACACGCAGGTCGCATAGGGGTGACACAGGTTTCCGGCACCCACAGGGTGCGCGGTGACGCCGGCGAGGTGAACACGCCGGGTGCCGTGTTCGATGAAGACCGGGGCGTACAGGTGCTTGAGGGTGATGGTGTCGATGTGGAGGAAGTCGGCGGCGGGGATGCCATGGGCCTGGGCGGGGGAGGAATTCACGCCAGGTCGGGCCGGAGCGCCAGGGGAGCGGGATCGATGCCGGCCGCGTGCAGGATCTCCCAGACCGTGGACGGGGCGATCTGGTAGCCGAGGCGTGCGAGTTCGCCCTGTATACGGCGGTGCCCCCATGCGCTGTTCTCTTTGGCCAGGCGCAGGATGAGCTGTTTGACGGTGGGCGCGGTGGACGGCCTGCCGGGGCGGCGGTGCTGAGTGAACGTCCAGTTCCGCGCAATGAGTTGCCGATGCCAGGCCAGCAGCGTGGTGGGAGTGACAGAGAATACGCGGCGCCAGCGTTCCCGCGGGACCAGCCGGGAAAGGACGGCGAGCCGGATTCGGTCGGCGGGCTCGTAGCGGACTCGGGCGATCTGACGGCGTAGCACCGCGTTCTCGTGCCGCAACGCCAAGACCTCCGCATCCTTGGCCACGCGGCTGCGCAGCACCGCTGCGGGCACCTTGATCAGGTTCCGGACCAGCGTGGTGACGATTGAAAGCGGCATCGGCAGATTCATCCCAGGTGCCGCGCAGGCCGCCGCCCTGCGCG
>NZ_JBSFMM010000327.1:0-9558 GCF_053599555.1 Streptomyces sp. NPDC000941 | reverse complement strand
CCAAACGAACGCCACAACTCAGCCAACGACACCATCACAGCCCACAACACCGGCTGCACCACATCCACCCGCTCCAACGACACAACACCCGCAACGCCCCGAAGCACGTCCTCCAACGACCAATCCACAAACTCCGCCAACGCCCCACCACACTCGGCAAAACGCTCCGCGAACACCGGCGAAGAATCCAGCAACTCCACAGCCATACCCGCCCACTGCGACCCCTGACCCGGGAACACCAACACCACACGGTCGCTCCCCGCGCTCACCCCCAGTGCAGGGGCGTCAACAACACCAGCGGCCGACTCGCCCCGCACCAACGCACCGAGACCGGCCCGCAGACCATCCCGATCACGCCCAAGCACCACAGCTCGATGTTCAAAGGCCGAACGCTCGGATGCCAGCGACCATCCCACGTCCATCGGCGACAATCCACCATCGCCCTCGACATGCGACAACAACAGGGCCGCCTGCCCCCGCAACGCCTCCACCCCACGCCCCGACACCACCCACGGCACCACAACAGGAGCCACCGCCGTCGAGTCCTCGGACCCCGCAACGATCGCCGGAGCCTGCTCCAGAATCACATGCGCGTTCGTCCCGCTCACACCGAACGACGACACACCCGCCCGCCGCGGATACTCGCCCTCCGGCCAATCCCGCTGCTCGGTCAACAGCTCAACCGCGCCCGACTTCCAGTCCACCTGCCGCGACCGCTCATCCACATGCAACGTCCGCGGCAACACCCCATACCGCATCGCCAACACCATCTTCATCACACCAGCCACACCAGCAGCCGCCTGCGTATGACCGATATTCGACTTCAGCGACCCCAGCCACAGCGGCCGCCCCTCCGGCCTGCCCTGCCCATACGTCGCCAACAACGCCTGCGCCTCAATCGGATCGCCCAGCGTCGTGCCCGTACCATGCGCCTCCACCACATCCACGTCCACGGTCGTGAGCTCCGCGTCCGCCAACGCCTGACGGATGACGCGCTGCTGGGACGGCCCGTTCGGCGCGGTCAGACCATTCGACGCACCATCCTGGTTCACCGCCGAACCACGAACCACCGCCAACACCGGATGCCCGTTGCGCCGCGCATCGGACAACCGCTCCAACAGCAGCATGCCCACGCCCTCGCCCCACGCCGTACCATCAGCGCCATCCGAGAAGGACTTGCAGCGACCGTCGGGGGACAGGGCGCCCTGGCGGCTGAACTCCACGAAGATCTCGGGGGTCGACATCACGGCCACGCCCCCCGCCAACGCGAGCGAGCAGTCGCCGCGCCGCAGCGCCTGAGCCGCGAGATGCAGGGTCACCAGCGAGGACGAGCAGGCAGTGTCGATCGTGACGGCGGGGCCTTCGAGGCCGAAGGTGTACGCGACGCGGCCTGACGCGACGCTCCCCGCACTGCCGTTGACGAGGTAGCCCTCGAAGCTGTCCAGCGTGCCGTACAGCCGCGTCCCGTAGTCGTTGTACATCACTCCGGCGAAGACGCCCGTATGACTGCCCCGCAGCGTGGCGGGGACGATCCCGGCCAGCTCGAACGCCTCCCATGAGGTCTCCAGCAGCAGCCGCTGCTGGGGGTCGATGGTAAGCGCCTCACGTGGGCTGATGCCGAAGAAGGCTGGGTCGAACCGGTCGGATTCATGCAGGAATCCGCCCTCACGGGTGTAGCTCTTGCCCGGCCGCTCGGGGTCCTCGTCGTACAGGTCCTCGCCCCAGCCGCGGTTCTGCGGAAACCTCGAAATCGCGTCCGTGCCGGAGGCGACCAGTTGCCAAAGCTCCTCGGGGGAGTTCACACCGCCCGGGTACCGGCAACTCATCGAGACGATCGCGATCGGCTCGGAGTTCGCGGTCTCCAGTTCCCTGATGTGCTGCCGAGCCTGGTGCAGATCCCCCGTGACCCGCTTGAGGTAGGCGCGAAGCTTTTCCTCGTTCGCCATCTGAGAACTTTCCCTTTCGAATTTCCGAGATTCCAAGCCAAGCAGGTCGCGACGCTACGAGTCGCAACTCAGAGATGCTCATCAATGAAGCTGAAGAGGTCGTCGTCCGACGCCGCGTCGATTTGGTCGGCCACTGATTCCTCCGCCGGTCCGTCGGCGGAGCCACCGGCACGGATTCCGTACTTCGACAGCAATTCCTGGAGACGCGCCTGGACCGGCTCGGACAGCGCGTCACTCGCCGCGAGCGCGGACTCCAGGGCGTCGATTTCACGCAGTACGGCCATGGGCTCCGCCTGCCGCGCCGGGCTGATCTCGGCCTTGATGAACTCCGCGAGCGCGGCGGGCGTGGGGTAGTCGAAGACGAGCGTGGCCGGCAACCGCAGTCCCGTGGCCTCGTTCAGCAGGTTGCGCAGCTCGACGGCGGTCAGCGAGTCGAAGCCGAGCTCCTTGAACGACCGGTCCGCTTCGGCCCCTTCGGGCCGCGCGTGTCCGAGCACTCCGGCCACATGGCCCCGCACCAGGTCGAGCAGCATTCGGTCCCGCTCGGTGTCCTTCAACCCACTGAGCCGGTCCCACAGCGACGTGGCCCCCGCGGCCTCGGCAGCCGTCGTACCGCCGCGCGCCGCCCTGCGGACGGCCGGCTTGACCAGCCCGCGCAGCAGCGGCGGAACGTCCTGCACGCTCGTACGGGAGCGCATCGCGGCCAGGTCCAGCCGTACGGGCAGCACCGCCGCCCCCTCTGCGCCTGCCACGGCGTCGAACAGCGCGAGGCCGTGTGCCGAGGACATCGGCACGATGCCCATCCGAGCCAGCCGCTTGACCCCGCTGTCGTCCAGGCGCCCAGTCATGCTGCTGCGCTCGGACCACAAGCCCCAGCCGAGCGCCACGGCGGGAAGGCCGCGGGCCCGCCGGTGGTGGGCCAGAGCGTCCAGGAAGACGTTGGCCGCCGCGTAGTTGCCCTGGCCTGCGGTGCCGAAGGCTCCAGCGGCCCCGGAGAAGAGAATGAACGCGTCGAGGTCCAGGTCGCCGGTCAGCTCATGCAGGTTGAGCGCCGCGTCCACCTTCGGGCGCAGCACCCGGTCGACCCGCTCGGCGGTGAGCGTGTCGATGACCCCGTCGTCCAGGACCCCGGCCACATGCACGACGGCCTTCAGCGGATGCTCCGTGGGCACTGCGGCCAGCACCCGCACCAGTTGCTCCCGGTCCGCGGTGTCGCAGGCGGCGATGGTGACGTCCGCGCCGAGCCCGGTGAGCGCCGCGTGGAGTTCGGCGGCGCCCTCGGCGGCCAGGCCCTGGCGGCTGGTCAGCAGCAGTCGTCGTACACCGTGCTCGGTGACCAGGTGCCGGGCGACCAGGCCGCCCAGCGTGCCGGTGGCACCGGTCACGAGGACGGTGCCGCTCGGGTCGAGGAGCATGCCTGGGCCGTCGGCGGCCGTGGTGGCTCGGGCCAGTCGAGGCACGAGCAGGTCGCGCCCTCGTACGGCGAGCTGCGGCTCCCCCGTCGCGACAGCGGCGGGCAGGGCCCGGCACGACGTCTCGTCCTCGTCCAGGTCGACGACCAGGAACCGGCCGGGGTGCTCGGACTGCGCGGAGCGGATCAAGCCCCACAGCGGCGCGTTCGCGAGATCGATCAGCTCGTCCGACGACCGGGTGGCGACGGCACCTCGCGTGAGGAACACCAGCCGGGTGGCGGCGAACCGCTCGTCGGCGACCCACGACCGCAGCAGCGCCAGCGTGTTCCCCAGGATGGTACGGACGTCGCTCGGCACCATGGTGAGTCCGGCCTCGGCCGGCCCTCGGTCGGCGACGCAGGACACGAACACGGCCTCGGGGAGCGGTGCGCCCGCCTCGATGGCGTCGGCCAGGGCCGCCAGGTCGGTGTGCGCCGCCACTTCGGCCTCGCCGCCGCCGAGTTCCACGCTCAGTTTGAACTCGTCCGGGCCGACCACGGCCCACCGGCCGGAGGTCTGGCGCGGGTGTGGCAGGGCCGTCCAGTCGACGTGGAACAGCGAGTCATCGAGCGGCCCACCCCGTGCCGCGCTCAGTTGGGCCGGGTCGACCGGTCGCAGCACCAGCGATTCGAGGGAGGCCACCGGCGTACCGGTGCCGTCGGCCACCGCCACGGACACCGCGTCCTGCCCGGCGGGCTTGATGGCCACACGCAGCACGGAAGCGCCCGCGGCGCGCAGCGCCACTCCGGCCCAGCTGAACGGCAGGCGGACCTCGTCGGGGCCGCCGAAGAACTCCCCGAGCCTGAGCCCGTGCAGCGCCGCGTCGAGCAGTGCCGGGTGGATGGCGAAGCGAGCCGCCTCCGTCTGCTGCTCATGTGCCAGCGCGGCCTCGGCGAAGATCTCGTCTCCGCGGCGCCAGGCCGCCCGCAGCCCCCGGAAGGCGGGGCCGTAGTCGTAACCGGCGGCGGCGAAGTCCTCGTACAGCGCGGCGGTGTCCAGGGCTTGCGCGCCCTCCGGAGGCCATACGGTCAGGTCGCTCGTGGGCTCTGTGGCGCCCTCCGCCAGGGTGCCGGTGGCATGGCGGGTCCAGGCGGTATCGAACCCGGTGTCCTCGGGGCGCGAGTAGATGTTCAGCGCGCGGCGGCCCGCCTCGTCCGGCTCGTCGACCGTCAGTCGCAGCTGCACCCCAGTCCGCTCGGGAAGGACCAGCGGCGCCTCGAGCGTCAGCTCCTCGACCACATCACAGCCGACCTCGTCACCCGCGCGGACCGCCAGTTCCACGAACCCGGTGCCGGGCAGCAACACCGTGTCGCCCACCGCGTGATCGGCCAGCCAGCCATGCGACCGCAACGACAGCCGCCCGGTGAACACAACCCCCGCGGAATCCGGCAATTCGACCGCCGCGCCCAGCAGCGGATGTCCTGCTGAGCCCAGTCCCAGCGCGGAGGCCGCGGCCGTGTCGTCCGCGGAGGACGACGTGTCGAGCCAGTAGCGCTCGCGCTGGAAGGCATACGTCGGCAGATCCACCCGCGACGCCCCCGCACCGGCAAACACCTCCGCCCAGCGCACAGCCACACCCCGCACCCACGCCTGCGCCAGGCCCGACAGCAACGACTCAGCCTCAGAACGCCCCGACCGCAACACAGGAACGAACACCCCATCGGCGACCGTGTCCGGACCCATGGCACTCAGCACGCCATCGGGACCCAGCTCAAGGAACACGGACACGTCCTGCTCGGCGAGACTGGTTACACCCTCGCTGAAACGAACGGCCTGACGCACATGCCGGACCCAGTAATCAGCCGAAACCAGCTCATCGGATGTGGCCAGCCTGCCCGTCACGTTGGAAACGACCGGAATACGCGGCGCAGCGTAGGTCAGGGTCTCGGCGATGGCGTAGAAGTCGTCCAGCATCACGTCCATACGAGGCGAATGGAACGCATGTGACACCTCAAGACGCTTGGTCTTACGGCCCTGCCCCCGCAACGTCTCCGCCACAGCAAGGACCGCCTCCTCATCGCCGGAGACCACCACCGAGGTCGGGCCGTTGACCGCAGCAATACCAACCCGGTCGCCATAATCGGCGAGAAGCGACGCCACCTCATCCTCCGCGGCCTGGACCGCGACCATCGCCCCGCCGGCGGGCAGCCCCTGCATCAGCCGACCGCGCGCCGCCACCAGCCGCACCGCATCCTCGAGCGAGAACACACCCGCCACATGGGCCGCCACGATCTCGCCGATCGAATGCCCACCCACAAACTCCGGCACCACACCCCACGACTCGACCAACCGGAACAACGCCACCTCAACAGCAAACAGACCAGCCTGCGTAAACACCGTCTGACCAAGCAGAGCAGCATCATCACCGAAGATCACATCATGCACAGACCGCTCGACGTGTCCCGCAAGCTCCTTGTCCAACAGCCCGCACACCTCGTCAAACACCCCCGCAAACACCGGATACTGGCCATACAGCTCACGACCCATACCCACCCGCTGACTGCCCTGCCCCGAGAACAACACCGCCAGCCGGCCAGAACCCACACCCTGACCCACAACAACACCCGACGCCGACTCACCCCGCGCCAGCGCGCCCAGCCCCGCCCGCAAACCGTCACGGTCACCCACCACTACAGCACGGTGCTCGAAAGCCGAACGCCCGGACACCAGCGATGAACCGACATCCACCGGCGACAGCGAGCCGTCGCCCTCGACGTGCGACAGCAGACGCCCCGCCTGCTCCCGCAACGCCGCCACGCCACACCCCGACACCACCCACGGCACCGCCTCAGGAACCACCGGCACCACAGGAACCTCAGCGAGCTCCACCGGCTCGCCGACGACCTCCGGAGCCTGCTCCAGAATGACGTGCGCGTTCGTCCCACTCACACCGAACGCGGAAACGCCCGCCCTGCGCGGCCGCCCGGTCTCAGGCCAAGCCCGCTGCTCGGTCAGCAGCTCGACCGCACCGGCCTCCCAGTCCACCTCCGGGGAAGGCTCCTCGACATGCAGAGTCCGCGGCAGCACGCCGTGCCGCATGGCGAGCACCATCTTCATGACACCCGCCGCCCCCGCCGCGGCCTGTGGGTGGCCCATGTTGGACTTCAATGAGCCAAGCCACAGCGGCAGGTCCTCCGGCCGCCCCTGCCCATATGTGGCGAGCAGCGCTTCGGCCTCGATCGGGTCGCCCAGCGTCGTCCCCGTACCATGCGCCTCCACCGCATCCACCTCGGCGGCGGAAAGCCGTGCGTTCGCGAGCGCCTGCCGAATCACCCGCTGCTGCGAGAGCCCGTTCGGCGCGGTCAGACCATTCGACGCACCGTCCTGGTTCACCGCCGAACCACGAACCACCGCAAGCACCGGATGGCCATTGCGACGGGCGTCAGACAGTCGCTCAAGCAGCAGCATGCCCGCGCCCTCGCCCCAGCCCGTACCGTCAGCGGCCGCGGAGAACGCCTTGCAGCGGCCGTCGGCCGACAGCCCGCGCTGGCGGCTGAACTCGATGAACATACCGGGCGCGGCCATGACTGTGACGCCGCCCGCGAGGGCGAGCGAACACTCGCCCTGCCGCAGCGCCTGCGCCGCCAGGTGCAGTGTCACCAGCGAGGACGAGCACGCCGTGTCCACAGTGATCGCGGGCCCTTGCAGCCCCAGCACGTACGCGATGCGCCCCGAAATGACGCTGGAGGACTTGCCGGTCAGCAGGTAGCCCTCTACAGAGTTCGGGGCTTCGTGCAGCCGCGCCGCGTAGTCCTGATAGGTCATTCCGGCGAAGACGCCGGTCGTAGTGCCCTTGAGCGACTGCGGGTCGATTCCGGCCCGCTCGAGCGCTTCCCACGCGGTTTCCAGCAGCAGCCGCTGCTGCGGATCCATGGCCAGGGCCTCGCGCGGTGAAATGCCGAAGAAGGCCGGGTCGAACTCGGCTGCCCCGTGCAGGAAGCCACCCTCGCGGGTGTAGCTCTTGCCCGGCTGATCGGGATCCGGGTCGTACAGGCCCTCGACATCCCAGCCTCGGTCGGTCGGCAGCTCGGAGATCACGTCACGGCCCTCGGCGAGGAGCTGCCACAGCTCCTCGGGCGTGCGTACGTCGCCGGGGAAACGGCAGCCCATCGCGACGATCGCGATCGGCTCGTCGGCCACGGGCAGCGCCACCGGGGTCGGCGCCGGGGCAGCGGTCTCGGCCGCCGCGTCGTCGCCCACGAGCTCCGTACGCAGGTGCTTGGCCATGAGGGTCGCCGTCGGGTGGTCGAAGACGGCGCCGGTGGCCAACCTCAGTCCGGTGGCGGCGTTCAGGCGGTTGCGCAGCTCCATGACCCGCATCGAGTCGAAGCCGAGCTCCTTGAAAGCCCGGCCCACCGCGACCGAATCGGCCTCGGCATGTCCGAGTACCGCGGCCGCGTGCGTACGCACCAGCTCGACCAGCAGCCGCTCCTGCTCGACCGGCGCGAGGCCGGCCAACCGCCCGGCGAGGCCGGGGCCGGAGTGTGACTCCGTGGCGTCGCCTCCGTCGGCAGCCCGGCCGGCACGGGCCTCGGGCAGCTCGTCGAAGAGCCGGCTCTTACGAGTCGCGGCGAACTCCGCCACGAACCGCGGCCAGTCGATGTCGGCCACCGCGAGGAACGGCTCGTCGCGGTCCGTCGCCTGGCCCAGCGCCTCGATCGCCGCCTCGGGCGCCATCGACCTGAGGCCGCGGCGGCTCATCCGTTCGTCGATCGCGCCGCCGACCATCCCGCCGCCACTCCACGTGCCCCAAGCCAGCGCCACCGCGGGCAGGCCGCGCTGCCGACGGTCCAGGGCGAGCGCGTCGAGGTACGTGTTGGCCGCCGCATAGGCGGCCTGGCCACTGTTGCCCAGCGCGCCCGCGACCGAGGAGAAGAGCACAAAAGCATCGAGTTCCAGATGCTGGGTGAGCTCGTCGAGGTGGCGTGCGGCGGACACCTTGGAGCGCAACACCCGTTCCAAGTGCTCAACGGTCAGCGACTCGATGACACCGTCGTCGAGCACTCCTGCCGCATGGACGACCGCGGTGAGGGGGCGCTCGGCGGGGATTGAGGCCAGCAGCTCGGCAAGCGCGGCCCGGTCGGCCACATCACACGCCGCCACCATCACCCCGACGCCCAGCTCGGTGAGCTCGGCGGTCAGCTCGGCCGCTCCGGAGGCGTCCGCGCCCCTGCGGCTCGTCAACACCAGGTGGTCGACGCCGTGCCCGGCCAGCCAGCGGGCGACATGGCCGCCCAGCGCACCCGTGCCGCCGGTGACCAGGACCGTGCCACGCGGCTTCCAGCCGCTGTGTGCCGCTGCCGTGTTCTGGGGCGCGCGTACCAAGCGACGTACGAACACACCCGCCGGGCGGATCGCGAGCTGATCCTCGGCCGAAGCACCCACCGTGGCACCGGCCAGCACCGCGCACAGACGTTCCTGCGCCCGGGTGTCCAAGGCCTCCGGCAGGTCGAGCAGACCGCCCCACCGATCGGGGTGCTCAAGCGCGGCCACCCGGCCCAAGCCCCACACCGGGGCCTGTACGACGCCGGTCTGCCGATCGGCTCGGCCGACCGAGACGGCACCGCGCGTGACGCACCACAAGCGTGTGTCGGCGCCCGCGTCGACCAGCGCCTGCAGCAGCGACAGGGTGCCCGCCAGCCCGGACGACACACCCGCGTGCCCGGGGTGCGCCGCCGTGTCGAGGGCCAGCAGGGACAGGACCCCGGCGACCGACGTGCCTTCGACTGCCTGTGACACCTGCTGTGCCAGCCGCTTCCGGCCGGCGTCGGCGTCCACGACCAGGCGGATCGTACGGGCCCCTTGGGCACTCAGCGCCTGGACCGCCTCGGCGGCCCATTCGTCCTCGGCATGCGAGGCGGGGACGACCGCCAGCCACGTCCCGGCCAGCGCCGAGCCCGGTGTCTTGTCCAGCGGGTGCCAGCCGATCCGATAGCGCCACCCGGCGAGCTTCGACTGTTCCTGCCGCAGCCGATGCCAGGACGACAGCGCGGGCAGGACCGCGTTGAACGGTTCGTCGCCAGAGATGTCGAGTGTCGTGGTGAGGGATTCGAGGTCTTCGTTTTGGATCGCTTCCCAGAAGCGTGCTTCTACCTCGTCGACCTTGCGCTCGGAGGCGGTGGGTCGCGTCTGGGGCTCCAGCCAGTAGCGCCGGCGCTGGA
>NZ_JBSFMM010000326.1:0-9611 GCF_053599555.1 Streptomyces sp. NPDC000941 | reverse complement strand
CAGCACCCGGCCGAGCCCCAGCTCCCTGCTGATGCGGTACGCCAGTGTGGACTTGCCCGTCCCCGGGCGGCCCGTCACCAGAAGGGGACGGCGCAGAATCAGCGCCGCGTTGACGACATCCGCCTCTTCCGGATCCGACCGCATTCCCAGGGGAGCGGCGCCCAGCCGCCGGGCGGCGTCATGCTCGTCCTCGGGCGGCGCGGGCGGCTCGGTGGGCGCGTCGCCTTCCCCGTTCTGTAATTCCTCGTTTGAAGACTCCCGCGCTTCGGCCTCGATGCCGTCCGGAGGGCCCGCGGAGACGCCGTCGAAGGTGCGCCACGGTGGGGGCGGCGGAAGGATCTCTTCCAGGCTGACGTCGTGCAAAGGACGTCCGGTGCCCTGATAGATCCACCAGGGGCGGGGGATGCCCGACGGCGGGCCGACGTGGGACGTGGGACCCGGATCACCGCCTGCGTGTCCGTTGTGCCGCTTCGTAGGCCCTGCGTCGGTCATCGACTGGCCACCCCCTCGTCCGGCCCCGCCACTCGCCCTTGCGTCCCTACGGGACGGGTCGGGTCGTCCCAAACGAGCATGACATGTTGACCAAGGTGCTGTTCCCGCTCTGCGGATCCAATGCCTTGGGCCTCCAACCGCAACTCTTTCACGGCTTCGCGGAGCCGTGCCAGGTCCCCGTTGGCCTCGACGGGTTTTTGTCTCAACTGATGGACCAGGTACGGGTCCCGTGCAGGTCGCCGATCCCAGATGACGACGGGGACACCCGCCCGCCACGCCGCCGAGACCTGCTGGTTCCCCTCCCGGCTCGCGCTCGGCGGGGCGTTCAGCACCAGGGCGAACACATGCTGGTCGGCGTTGAGCCGGGCCACCAGGGCGCCCGGGTCACCGGAGCGCGGGCTGTCCGGATCCGGCCCGTCGACGACGAGCTGCCGGGACCGCTCCGGCTGGGCGCTGAAGGTCCGCCAGCGTTTCTTCCAAGGAGGGTACCGGTACGGGTTCTGGCTGCGCTCCAGGCTCCGTACGACGACCGAATAGCTCGAGCACAGCGGGGTGGCGAAGTCGCTGTCCAGCTCATCGCGCCACATATGCACCGGCAGATGAAGGTCCTCGGCGCTCAGGACGAACTCCAAGTGGATGCTGCGGGCGTCCTCCCACTCCACCACGGCCTCGTGCACGAGGTCCTGTACGGCACGCTCTGCCGTGGCGGCCGTGACGTTGCTGACCGGGCCGCGGACCGGGTACCAGCCCGTCGGGTCGTAGGCGTGCCACGAGGAGAGCTCGTACCGGCCGGGCTCGTCCTGCGGCAGCAGCTGGATCACCAGATAGGCGTCGATCGACTCGGCTGGGGCGGCGTGTCCCACCTGCTGCCGCAGCGACCTCAGCTCCGAGGTCAGCGACAGCCCGCGCGCCCGCTCGTCCGCCCACCTCCGCAGCCGGTCGGCCAGCTCAAGCGGCCGGGCGGAGGCGGCCAGGTACTCCACCAGGGCCAGGCACGGCGGTAGGCCGTCCGGCCGCGCGTTCATCCGGCTCAGGGTCTCGAAGGCGTGCCACGGGCCAGTGACCGGCGGCACGTCCTGCAGCGGCGCCGCGCCCCGGCACAGCCGCGCCAGATGCGCGACCTCAAGCCCCTCCAGCAGCGAGCACAGCCGCTCGGTGGCGTCCGGGGGCAGCGCCGGACGGGCTGTCATCTGCTCTATCACCGAGTCGAGTCGGCTCATGGCGGTCGCGTCGGACGGCGCCAGGATCGCCAGGGCCTCCCGCAGCGCCAGCATGGCGCGCTCGTTGCCCAGACATTCCTTGGCCAGCTCCGCCAAGAAGTAGTCGGTCACCCGGTGGTTGCGGACGGGCAGCGCCGCGTGCAGCTCCGTGGCGACCAGTTCCAGACACAGCGCACGAGAGTCCGGATCTACCAGACACTTGAACTCCCGCAGCGCCGTGACGAGATGGTTGACCGATTTCAGGCCGCCTTCCCCCGTGGCCGCCATGCATGACCTCCCGCGCCCCCATCACCGGTCCCCGCCGCCGATGATCTATGCCGGAACCCTGCCACAGGCGGTCCCCGCCCGGCCCGGACTCCGGACCAACTTGTATGCCCGGAACTCATCATCTGACACCCCGTGAGGCGCCGGAGTCGCGCCCGTCACACGATGGTGGCCGGCTCCGTGGCAGGCCACGAGGGCCGCGCGGCGGTCAGCTGAGGCCGAGCAGCTTCAGCCGAGACGTCCACTTCGACCCTGCGTGCGGCCCGGGGCCACTGAGCGTTGCGGGAGGTCACCAGGATGTGGTCGGGGCCGACGGAAGGAAAGAAGGGGCATACCGTATCCAGTTCCTCAGCGTTGTCGAAGACCAGCAGCCAGTCACAGCAGGGGCGGCCGGTGCGCAGCGGCTCCAGCACCCCACCTGCTGGCGCAGCGACCTCAGCGACGAGGTCAGCGACAGCTCGCGCGCCTGCTTGTCCGCTCAGCTCCGCAGCTGGTCGGCGGGTGTTCCAGCGGGAAGGCGTTGTTCGGCTCGTCGTCGGCGGCGTCCGTCGGTCACCGCCCGGCGAGCGTGTCCCCCACTCTGGCCCGAGCGGTGCCGGAGAGCGTCTGGTGCAGGGCTTCGACCCGTGAACGGACCAGGCCTCCTCGGTACTCCTGCGGCAACTCCTCCCAGACGGCGACGGCCACGTCGGCCGCGCCAAGGGGATTACCGTCCGCAGACAGACACGTTGCCTCGTCCATTGTGAGCAGGGCCCGAGTCATCACTGACGATGAACTGGTAAGGGCGAGCGCTGCCGACTGTTCTGCATACGCCTCGCGCGTTTGGCCCATGAGAGTGAACGCCTGCGAGAGGTGCACGTGATGCTTCTGGTACGGGTAGCCGAACCACGTGTCGGCAGCCTGTGAGCCGTCCAATTGATCGGCGGTGGAACGCGCGTCGGCTACCGCACGGAGAGCCCCCTGCTGGTCACCGGTTGCCGCCAGAGCCCGTGCGGTGACCGCGGCGGCCAGCGCCGTCGACGCGGAGGGCTTCCGCCCGGCCTCGGCACGGGCTTTGGCGGCCAGTTCTGCCGCTGCTCGTGGGGCGCCGTAGTTGAGCGGGATCATCGCATGCCGGGCCAGCGTCCAAGCGACCATGTGACGGTCTCCCGACTCGCGGGCTGCCTGCTCGGCGGTGGTGAACCAACCGTGTGAGTCACGCTGGTCGCCGCGGTCATGCTGGATGATCGCCACCAGCCCGGTGATACCGGCTGCCGTACGGGCCAGATCCGTCCGTGCCCCCGCCGGGTGTGGACGGCCCAGAACATCCCGCAGCAGATCGAGGTCTCCTCGCATCTCCGCCAGGGCGACTGCCGGCGGCCGACCGCGATACCCTCCGCGATGCCGCTCGAATGCCTCGTCAAGGTAGGCCAGATCGCCGGCGTTGGAGCCGGACAACGCGGCGTTGATCCCTTGCCGTGCCTCCGCGATGCCGGGCAGAGCCACGACACCGGTCGCGGCCACCGCTGCCGCGCCGAGAAAGCGTCCGTGTCCTCCTCTGCACCGTTTTCGACCGTGTTATCAAAGTACTGGGTTACCGTGCCGAACCGATCGGAAGCACTGCCGTTTTCCGGGGAACCCTCCCATGGGCGTGTCGGCAGGCCCAGCATTTCGCCTGGGACGCCGAAGCCGTCTGCAACCCGTTCGATGACTTCTTGTCCCCGGATACCTCGGACGCCCCTGATGATGTCGCTGACGCGCGAGCTGGTCATCTTTCCGATGGCTGCTGCCATCGCTGCATGGCTGGAACCGGTGCGCCGGTTGACGAGGCGGAAGATCTCCTGGAAGTCGCGGTCGGCGCAGGCGCGTTGCATGGCCTCGCTATGTAAGAGCGCGTCGGGGATCGTGAGCGGGTAACTGCTGCGGCGGGCTTCGCGTTCGTCCATGGGGCACCTTGCGGGACGGCAGTGATCTGTTCCAAATGTAGTCCGCAGCTGTGATCGGGGATCCCCAATGCGGTGGTTGGGGTTCCCCAAAATGACCTGCGGGGTTCCCCGTTCGCTGTTCTCTCCGGCGTTCCGCTTGCTTGGTGTTCGTCAGACGGCACACATGCGTGCCGGACGGCGCAGACTCCGACGCCGCTTGGGACGACCCGGGGCATGGCCGACATCAGCTCGGGCCGGGCAGCTTCAGCCAAGCGATCAGTTCCGCCGTGGCCGGGGCATCGGGCGCGATGACCGCGAGGACGTCCGGCCAAGGCGTCCCATGCACCGTACGCCTCGCAGATGCGCAGCAAGGCCAGCGCCTTGGCCCGGCTCGCCGACTGCCGGGCCACCTGTGTGCCGATGCCCGGCAGTTCGCCCAGCAGCTGCTACCAGGCGGTGGGGCAAGGGCGCGCAAGCCACGTAGCGGCGGCGTCGGGGGCTCTGGGCGGCCGGTGCAGCGCGCCGGCTCATCTCAGATGGTTTTGTCGTCCTCGCGACTCTTGGCCCTGAGCCAACTTATGGTTGATCGTTCAGGCCACGTCGTGTGCGGTGAGTGTCACGTGCGTGTCGTCGGTGTCGATGGCGATGTTGAGCGAGGCGTCGAGTCCCTTGGCGAGCTTGGCAAGGAGGGGCAGAGTCGGGATGGTGTCGGAGTCTTCGATGCGGGAAATCTTGGCCTGGGTCAGGCCGGCACGGGCGGCGAGCTCAGCCTGGGACAGGCCCAGCTCCGTGCGGCGGTCGTAGACCACCTTTGCGAGGAGCATGGACAGGCGGTGCTCCCGTCGCTCCTGCTCGATCTCGGGCGACTCGTGGTATCCGTCGGCGAGCCTGCGTTCGCGTGCCAGCTTCCAGCGACTGTGCTGCATCACTGCTCTCCTGCCTCACGGGTGAAATCGGTGTGGGCTGAGCCATACTCGGCCTCGCACTCCTTCTTCGCCTGGATCGCCCGGTTGATCTGAGCCTCCTTGTGTGGTCGCGTCTTGCCGAAGATGGTGAGCGGCACGATGTGTCGGTCATCAGCTCGGCCAGCAGGTCTGCGTAGTCCTCCACCTTGCGGTAGAGCTTGTCTGGCAGGAGTTCCAGCCAGGCTCGGGCGTCCGGCTCGACCGATGGAGGCACGCGGTCTCGTCTGGCGCCGTGGTGACTATCGGTATCCATGAGGGCGCGTAAAGTGTGTATTTGGCTGCTCCGTGCTGTGCGATGTTGCTGTTTAGCGCCGGTGGCCAGCAGCTGGGCGTGTGTACATGGCGATGCCATCCAACGGCATCGGAGAGCGCGAGGTGAGCGCGGCCGGGGAGCCGACGCTTCATCGCCTCGTGACGGCGAATCCGAGCCCGGTCACCAGCACCGCGGCAGCGGCGCAGCCGACTCCCAGCGGGCCGGTCAGGGCCGGGTGCTGGTAGGTGACATAGGCCAGAGCCGTGACGACGATCAGGATCATCGCCAGGGCAAGCAGCAGCAGGTACACCCGTATGTCGTGATTCCGGTCATAGCGGTGCGGGGTAGTCGGATCGGGGGTCATCGGATTTCTCCTTCGGATTCAGGCATTCGGGCGGCCGCATGCGCCGGCGGGGGTGATTCGTCCTTTGCGGAGGACGGCTTGGATCGGAACGAAAAGGAGTCAGTCACGGCAACCGCCTCGGGGTCGAACTTCCCCCATTGGTGTGATTTGCCCCATTCGGTGGGTCTTCCAGTGGATTGTGCTGGTGTTCCCCAGGCCGGCCGAGCGCTTGCTGAGAGAGCGCGGCGCGTGCGTGCAATGTTCGTGCGCCCTCCAGGTAGGGACCGGAGAGCGCTTGGTAGACCTGTTCCTGTACGCGCATGTAGGGCAGCAGCCGGTCGGTCTCGGGAAGGTCGGGCAGCGCCTCCGAGGGGTGGTTGAGCGCGTCCCGCAGTACGTGCAGGGGTTTCCAGCGGCGGCCGAGCCGGTCCAGGACGCTGCGCAGGATGTACAGCGACTCGTCGCGCATCCCGGCGGACAGCAGTAACTCCCGTACTTCCTGGTGGAACTCGTAGCCGGTTGCCGTCTCGTCCATGGGGTCTGCGGCTCCGACCCTGCGTAGCAGTCTGCCCAGCACGAATTCGGCGAGGTCGCCGGGGCTGCTGTGCGGCTCATGCACGCCTTGGACGAACTTCATCACCGGGATGGTGAACGGCGCCGCCGCCAGCCGGGAGGCGAGTCTGAAGGCGCACAGCGGCTGCGAGCGCTCCTTGAATTCGGCCACGCCGTGGTCGACTCTGTCTCAAGCCGGATCGGGGCTCGACCGTGCGGTCTGCTGAGCGCGAATACACGAGGTCTCCTTCTTGGATGATGGTTGGGACTTCTTGATCGGCGGGCGGTAACCCGCTGGTTGCCTTGGCCGGGGTGTTCCACCACCCCGCCGCTCGCCTTTGCGTCCCTACGGGACGGGTCGGGTCGTCCCAAACGAGCATGACGTGTTGCCCAAGGTGCTGTTTCCGCTCCACGGATCCAATCCCCTGGGCCTCCAACCGCAACTCATTCACGGCTTTGCGGAGCCGTGTCAGGTCTCCGTTGGCCTCGACGGGTTTTTGTCTCAACTGATGGACCAGGTACGGGCCTCGCGGATGGCGCCGAAATGAGGACGGGGGCGCTCGCTATGCTGCCGAGGCATGCCGGTTCCCCTTCTGGCTCACGCCCGGCGGCGCGTTCAGCACCAGGGCGAACACACGCTGGTCGGCGTTGAGCCGGGCCATCAGGGCGCTCGGGTCACCGGAGTGCGGACTGTTCGGATCCGGCCCGTCGACGACGAGCTGCCGGGACCGCTCCGGCTGGGAGGAGAAGGTCTGCCAGCGCTTCTTCCAGAGGCGGTACCAGTGCCTCTTCTGGCTGTGCTCCAGGCTCCGTACGACCACCGAGCAACTCGAGCACAGAGGGGTGGGATGGCTGTCCAGCTCATCGCGCCACGTATGCAGTGGCAGATGGCGGTCCTGGGCGCTCAGGAATGCAGTGGGCATCCTTCCGCTCCGCCGTGGCCTCGTGTGCCAGGTTCTGAACAGCGCGCTCGGCCGTGGCGGCCGTGACGTTACTCAGCGGGCCGCGCACCAGATGCCAGCCCTCCGGGCCCGGGAACCCTGCTACAGGCGGTCCCCGCCCGGTCCGAACTCCGGATAACTTGTATGCCCCGAACGCCTCACCTGACACCCCGTAAGACGCGAGAGTCGCGCCCGTCATACGGTGGTGGTCGGTGATATGGCAGGTCACGGGGGCGCGCGGCGGTCAGCCGAGGCCGAGCTGTTTCAGCCGAGCGATCAGTTCCGCCGTGGCCGGGGCGTCCGGTGCGATGACCGTGAGGACGTCGGCCAGGGCGTCCCACGCACCGTACGCTTCGCAGGTGCGCAGCAGGGCCAGCGCCTCGGTCCGGCTCGCCGATTGCCGGGCCACCTGAGTGCCGACGCCCGGCAGTTCGTCCAGCAGTTGCTGCCAGCCGGTGGGGGACGTCAGCCCCGGGACGGCGAGCAACAGATTGGTCAGCTCGCCCAGTTCGCGGATCTTCAGCTTGCGGGGAGGAGCGGTGGGGCGGGCCGAAGGGGGCGCGGGCAGGCGGCGGAGGAGTTCGAAGGCGAATGCCGCCGCGTGCCGGGAGGCGACCGGCTGCCAGTGCTCATCGTGTGCCTCGTCCTTGTCGGCGAGCAGATCGGAGATGCCGCGGATCACCAGGGCGTCGACCTGCCGGTTGACGTACGCGCCCGCCAGGAAGCCGAAGCCCTCCATGTCCACCGCCACCGCGTCGCCCGCGCCCGCCGTGAGCCGGCGGCCGACCTCGGAGCGCTGGTGGGCCACCACGCGGCCGCCCGCCGCGATGGGTTTGACATGGGCCCTCGGGCGTGGCGCGGCGTCGCCCCCGGCGGGGCGGATGCCGTGCTGCCACTCGTCGTTGGCCGCGACCATCCTGGCCAGCTGGACCAGGTCGTAGGTCGACTGATGGGTCTTCTGGCGGGGCAGAAAGGTGTCCTCGGTGTCCTTGCCGGTCTCGTAGTCGTACACCGCCTCCGCGGCGACCACATCCCCCAGGCCCACGTCCTTTCGGCCGCCTGCCACCCCGACGAACAGCAGGGTCCGCGGGGTGAAGAGGGCCGAAGCCCGCTCCACGAGGGCCGCGGCGCCCGGATTCCCCGGGCCCGTCATGTGGATCGCGACCGAGGTGCCGGGGGGGTGGCCCTTGCGGAAGACGCCCACCTCGAACAGGGACCCCCGCTCGGCCGCCACGGTGCGCAGCTCCTCCAGATGCGCCCGTACGGCCTGGTACTCCACCTCGAGCGCGGTGAGGATGACCGCCTCCGCCCGCGCGCCGCCCGCCGGACCCCCGTCCTCGTCAGACCACACCTTGTGTCCCCACTCCTTGTCCGTCTAAGAGATATCCCGTAATGCCAGGTCAGGCGTGCTTTCCTGTGGGCAGTTGCCGGTTTGTGGTCAGCCGTTGATCCCCAGTTTCAGGTTGTGCAGGGCGGCGATGCCGGCGACAGCGTGGTTGATCCCTTCTCCCTTGCGGCGGCACTGGCTAAGGATCCGGTGGTCATTGCGGCGCGCGATGGTGTGCTTGGCGACGGCGCGGCGCTTGCGGAACCGCCGGTAGGCCCGGTCCTTGATGATCTTCCGGCCAGGCACGCGCCGGGGCGCGCGGATCCGCTCGATCCCTTGGTAGCCACCGTCGCCTGACAGGCGGGGATGAGGGGGCAGGTCTTGCCAAGGATCTCCCAGAAGACCACCACATCGTTGCGGTTGCCCGGCCAGGCGTCGCCGACCGCGGCGATACGGCGGTCGTGGGCCCGGCAGACGATCTGCACATTAAGACTGCGCCGGTAGTTCTTCGGCTTCTTCGTTTTCTTCTGGTCGTGCACCGGAATGAGGTGCCGTCCACCAGCCACAGCTCCCGTCGCACGGTGGAGTCCGTGGTGGCGAAGAGCGTGACCAGTTGCTCCATGGTGAGGTTGGTGCGGTAGCCCAAGACGACCAGCAGCACCCGGTCACCGAAGGCCAGTGACCAGGGTCGGCCGCACCCGCTGTCCGGGCGGCACCGCCACAAACGGATGACCAGGGCGTGCAACTGCGGCCCGGACAGCCCCGTCCACGCCTTCAACTGAGCTGAACGGCAGGCAGCAAGGCAAGGTTCCATACAACTGACCGTAACCCGAACTGACTTCATGACGTTATGCCTGATGCTGGTCCGGGAGAGGGGGGGGAGAGCGTGGCGGGTCGATCACCGGCTGCTCCTGCTCCTGCTCCTGCTCCTGCTCTTGGGGAGGGGCGGCGGTTTCGGGGGCCGAACCGGGGTGAGGTGTGGCGGCGGGCGAAGGATGCGCCGGTGTCGGTGATCCGGTTGCCGTTGGTTGTCGGCGATGTGGTTGTCCGCTGCCGGGTGGAGCGGTTGTTTTCGGCGATGTGGCAGGTCAAACGCGCGCTGCGGCGTGATGCGCGGGATGTGGTGGACGCGTACTGGGCCGGTGATGTGCGGCGCGAGAGGGATGTGAAGGCGTGGCGGGCCGAGCTGGGTCTGTCCCGCTCCAGGCTGGAGCGGCGCGCGTATCGGCATCTGGAGCGCTCAGGCTGGTTGAGTGATCATGTGTCGAAGGCGTTGGTGATGCACCAGGCCGACGAGGTGTGGGCCGGTGTGGCCCGGCACCTGCACCCGGACGCGTCGGGGCGGCGGGC
>NZ_JBSFMM010000325.1:0-9631 GCF_053599555.1 Streptomyces sp. NPDC000941 | reverse complement strand
CGCGCGGCGATCGCCGGCTGCCGCACGGCCCGCCGAGGCCGCTGCAGGTCATGTACCCCGACGGCGCGCCGTCCACGTGGGTCTTCGCCCAGGACGGCCGACCGGGGTCAGGCGAACACCGACAACAGCAGGGCCATGAGCAGGCCGAGCACGCTGACCAGGGTCTGGACGACGGTCTGGGTCTTGGCGGCCTGGGCGAGGTCCATGCCGAACGACTCCTTCACCAGCCAGAAACCGGCGTGGTTGACGTAGTTGAGGCCGAGGGACCCGGCGCCGATCGCGACCACGAGGAGCGATGCCTCCATGCCTCCGCCGCCACCGATCAGCGGGGCCACGATACCGGTCGCGGAGACGATGCCGACGGTGGCCGAACCCGTGGTCAGCGACAGCAGCAGCGCGATGAGCCAGCCCAGCAGGATCACGTTGATATGGGCTCCCTCGGCGGCCGACGCGATGGCGTCGCCGATGCCCGAGTCCTGAAGGACCTGCTTGAACGCGCCCCCACCGCCGATGATGAGGAGGATCGCGGCGATGGACTTGAGGCTGTTGGTCAGGGAGGCGTGGGTCTCCTCCCCCGAGCGGCCACCGCCGACGATGGTCACGCCGAGGGCGAAGAGCACACCGGCCAACATCGCCACCAGCGGTTCCCCCGCGAAGGCGAGGCCGGCGCGCAGCCCGCTGGACTCGTCGAGCAGCGTTTCGGCCAGCGTACGCAGCAGCATGAGTGCGACCGGAATGAGCACGGCCGCCACGGCCAGGCCGACGGACACACCGGAGCGGGGAGCCGCGTCCGTACGCGACTGCGCGCCGGGCCCCGACGAAGGCGCCGCGGGTCCCTGTCCGCTGCCGGTGAACTGGGCCACGAGCTCGGCATCCGGGCGGACCTCGGGCAGCCGAGGCGCGATCCAGCGGGCGTAGACGGGGCCGGCCAGGATGACGGTGGGGATGGCGCAGACGACGCCGACGACGAGGGTGAGGCCGAGGTCGGCGTGCAGGCCGGTCATGGCGGTCAGCGGGCCGGGGTGGGGCGGCAGCATGCCGTGCAGGGTGGACAGGGAGGCGATGGCCGGAACGCCGAGCAGCACGTACGGGCTGCCCTTCGTACCGCCCTGGTCCTCGAGCCGACGGGCCACGCTGAAGATCAGCGGCAGCAGCACGATCAGGCCCACCTCGAAGAACATGGGGATGCCGATGACGAACGCCACCGCGCCGACCAGCCAGGGCAGCCTGCGGGTGTCGGCGCGTTCGACGAGGCCGCGGGCGATGGCGTCGGTCGCGCCGGAGTCGGACAGCAGCCGGCCCAGCATGGCGCCCAGCGCCAGCGTGACACCGACGTCTCCGAGGGTGCCGCCCGCGCCTTCCTCGATCGAGTCGATCAGTTTGGCCACCGGTTCGCCGGCCGCGAGTCCGGTGGCGACGGTCACGACGATCAGTGCGACGAAGGGGTGGACGCGCAGCCGTGAGTTGATCAGGTAGATCAGTGCGGCGATCGCCACCGTGAGGATCAGCAGCAGCCACCAGGTGTGTGTGGTCATACGGAATACCTTTCGAACGCGTATACGAACCAAGGGGCGGAAAGAAGGCGCGCGTGACCTGCGGGACGAGCACCGTGGGGAGAGTCGGTCAGTCGAGTGCGAGGCGTGTGACCAGATCGGCCACCGCGGCGTCCTGCCGCTCGAGGTAGGCGCCGAAGGCGCCACCGGTGATGAAGGCGTCGGTCCAGCCGTGCCGGGTGAGCTCGGCCTTCCACTGCCGCGAGGAGTGCAGCGCGGTCAGCGCCCGGATCCAGCGCTCGCGGTCCTCGGGACCGATGCCGGGCGGGGCGACGATCCCCCGCCAGTTGTGGAACACCAGGTCGATGCCCGACGCCTTCAGGGTCGGCACACCGGGCAGCGCGGCCACCGGCCGGTCGCTGGTGACCGCGAGCACCCGCAGCTGGCCCGCCTGGATCTGGTCCAGGAACTCGCCGATGCCACTGGTGGCGAAGTCGACCCTGCCGTCGAGCAGCGCGGGCAGCAGATCACCGCCACCACCGTCGTAGGAGACATACCTCACCTGCCGGGGAGCGATGCCGACGGTCCTGGCCAGCTCCATGGGGAACAGGTGGTCCGGGCCGCCCAGCGAGGAGCCGCCACCGACCCTGACCCGCCGCGGGCCCGTCCGCCACGCGGTGACCAGGTCCTCGACCGTGCGGTACGGCGAGTCCTTGCGGACCACCACCGCCTCGGGCTCCTCGATGAGCCGCGCGATCGGGGTGGTCTGCCGTACGGTCACCCGTGCGTGCACGACATGCGACGCGCCGAGGACCCCGAGGCCCATCTGGAGGGCGAGCCGGCCGTTGCCTCGTTCGTTGACGGTCCGCTGAAGACCCACCGTTCCACCGGCACCCGGCAGATTGAACACCTGCACATCCGAGGCGGTGCCGGTTTCCTCCAGTACACGGGCCACCGTACGAGCGGTGGTGTCGTACCCGCCCCCGGCCGTATTGGGCACCAGAATGCGCAGACCGTCATCGGCCGCTCCGGTGTCCGGCCATGCGCCGCAGCCGCCGAGAACCAGCGAGAGCAGGAGGGCGACGGTGCCCGACAGGGCTCGGGTACGTCCTCTCATGGCACCTCCCTTTCGCTTCTCGCACGGCGGACGTCATGATTGTGCGGCCTGGCGGGAGAGTCGCCCAGGTTGTGTCACCAGGAGAGATTGAGTTCATTGTGGTCGCCGCGTTCCGTCGCCAAACGCTCGCGGGCGAGATGCTGGTGCTCCAGCTCGCCATCGTCGTGGTGGTGCTGCTGGCGGTCGCCGCGGTCTCGCTCGCACAGTCGGAGGCCACCTTCAACCGGGTCGAAGGCCGGCGGGTGAGCGCGCTGGCCGAGCAGCTGGCCGCCCACCCGCTCGTACACAGCCGGCTGATGAAACCCGCGCCCGCCGAGGCCCTGGCCCCTCTGGTGCACTCCACACAGGTGCAGTCCGATGTCACCTCGGTGACGGTGGCCGACCGCGACGGCCGCGTCGTCAGCTCGACGAACCCCACGGTGGTCGGCGACCGGCTGCCGCTGGGCGCGGGGGTCGGCGCGGGCCGGGGCTGGTCCGGCTCGCTGGCCTGGGACGGCAACCGGGAGCTGGTGGCCCAGGTGCCGGTGCTCGGCACGACGGGGGACGACGTGGGCCGGAGGCTGGGCACGGTCATGGTCGGCGAGGCGTCCCCGACGGTGTGGCAGCGGCTCAGCGGCGCCTCCTCGTATCTGCTGATCTACCTCGGCGTCGCCAGTGCGCTCGGCGTCGTCGGCTCCTGGCTGCTCGCCCGGCGGGTGAAACGCCAGACACTCGGACTGGAGCCACGCGAGATCACCGGACTGGCCGAGCACCGCGAGGCCATGCTGTACGGCATCGCCGAGGGCGTCGTCGCCCTGGACCCACAACACCGCCTCACCCTCGTCAACGACGTGGGCAGACGGCTGCTCGACCTGCCCGAGGACAGCGTGGGCCGGACCGTGGCCGAGCTCGGCATCGACGGACGGCTGCTCGACGTGCTGACAGGTGCGCAGGACACCGCCGCGGGCGCGCGTGACGAGGTCGTCGTCCGCCACGGCCGCGTCCTGGTCATGAACCGGATGACGGTCACCAAGGACGGACGGCTGCTCGGCTCCGTGGCCACCCTGCGCGACCGCACGGAACTGGCCCACCTGGAGCGCGAAATCGGCTCCTTCCGCAGCACCTCCGAGCTGCTGCGCGCACAGGCGCATGAGTTCGCCAACCAGCTGCACACCATCTCCGGGCTGATCCAGATAGGCGAGCAGGACGAGGTGGTGCGCTACATCCGCGCGTTGAACCAGCGCCGCCAGTCACTCGACATGACCGTCGGCCGCCGAGTCCGCGACACCGCCGTCGCCGCCCTGCTGATGGCGAAGTCCGCCCAGGCCGCCGAGCGGAAGGTGGCCCTGCGCATCTCCGACCGTACGGGTCTTGGCCGCCTCGCCCCGGAAGACGCCGCCGACGTGGCGACCGTGGTCGGCAACCTCGTCGACAACGCCATCGACGCGGCCACCGCGGGCGAGCCCGACGGCTCGCTCCACCACTCACTCCACGGCGGCGTCCCGCGTGACGAGGCATGGGTGGAGGTCGAACTGCGGCAGGACGCAGCCAGCGTGGAGATCGTGGTCCGCGACTCGGGCCCCGGCGTCGCCCCCGAACTCGCGCAGGAAGTTTTCGCACACGGCTTCACCACCAAGGCCGCCCAGGAGGGCGAGCGCGGCATCGGGCTCGCCCTGACCCGTCTCGTCTGCGAGCGCCGCGGCGGAGAGATCGCGGTCACCAATACGGCCGAGGGCGCCATGTTCACCGCGCGCATGTCCGTCGGCCACCCCACCGGCGCGGTGGCGGAAGGAGCTACCCCATGACCGAGCCGACCGGCACCATCGACGTCCTGGTCGTCGACGACGACTTCATGGTCGCCCGGGTCCACCGCACATTCGTCGAACGAGTCCCCTCCTTCCGGGTCGTCGGCACCGCCCACACCGGCGAGCAGGCGATCAAGGCCGTGGACGAGCTGCGCCCCGACCTCGTCCTGCTCGACCTGTACCTGCCGGATGTCTTCGGTCTCGACATCATCCCGCGGCTGCGCACCGCCGGACACGACTGCGACGTCCTGGTCATCAGCGCGGCCCGCGAGGCCGAGGCGGTGCGCGACGCCGTACGCCACGGCGTCGTCGACTACCTCCTCAAGCCCTTCGACTACGAGGACCTGCAGCCCCGCCTCGAACGGTACGCAACCCGGCGCGGGCGCCTGCTCACCACCATCGTCCGCGGCCAGGCCGACGTGGACCGCGCCCTCGCCGGGGCGTTCGCACCCGCGGCGGGCAACGCCCTGCCGAAGGGCATGAGCGTGGAGACCGCCGACCTGATCGAGCGGGCGCTCCGCGACGCGGACGGCACCCTCTCCGCCACCGAGGCGGCGACCGCCACCGGCGTCTCCAGGGTGAGCGCCCGCCGCTACCTGGAGTACTTCCACGACACCGGCCACGCCGATGTGGCGCTGCGCTATGGCAGCGCCGGCCGGCCGGAGCGCCGGTACAGCTGGCGGGCGTGACGAGCGGACGCCACTGGAAACTGGTCGGCTAGCGGGTGCGGGCGCGGGCGCGGAGCGCCTTGTGGTAGCTGTCGATCGCGTCCCCGACCGTGCCCAGGTACTCCCGCACGCTATGAGGCGTGCGGTCTTCTACGAGGGTGTGCAGCGCGTAGCGGGGAGAGACATCCCATGCGAAACTCTGCGGGGCGTTGGGACAGATCATCGGCTCGTTGGTGAACACCATCAAGGAGTCGTCGGAGTGCCGGTACGTCCAGCGGCACGGCCACATCCGCAGCGCGGTCTCGCCGATGTACCGCACCGCTCCCGCGTGGAACTCGTCTCCGGCATCGGCCGCCACCTCCAGGGAGGCGGGGCAGTCGAAACGGTCCAGCACAAGCCGCTCCAGCGCCAAGAGCGAGTCCGGTGAGTAGTCGAAGGGGAAGTCATCTGGCAGATGGGCCGTACGCCACCGGTCCAGAGCGGCGTCCATGGTGGTCAGCCACTCATCAAGACACCGGCGGGACTCCTCACTGGCGTGCAGACGGTCGTCCTCCACATACCACGCGAACGTCGCAGGTTCCGCCGTGGGCGTCTTGTCACGCACCCAATTGCCGACATCCACCGGCAACGGCAGACCGAACTCCTCCAGCCCCTTGGCCTGTTCGGGCGTGAGCAGAAGCCACCAGGCGTCGTAGGAATCCTCGTCCAGCTGGTAAAAACCCCGTGGATCGTCGTTGCCGGGCACGAGGTCGCCTATGGCGTCGAAGGCGGTGTTCCAGTCCATGTAGCGCGTGCTGTCGGAGAGGTGTTCCGCCGGGTGCCATATCGACCGGCCATTGCGCCGGAAGTGCAGATACTCCTGTCCGTCCTCATCCTTCACCAGCTCGACATCGTCGACCGTCACCGAGCCGCCCGCGCACGCCGCCGCGTCGTGCAGCAACTCCTCGTATCCGTCTTCAAGGTAGCCCAGTACCTTTTCGGGCGTCTGGAAGCCGAGGCCGCATTCGCCGACCAGGAAGGTCAGCTCGTCGGGGTTATCGAAGTCCTCGTCAAGGTCCATGCCGATCCCGGCGGCTTCCGCCAGACCGACCGCGGCCTGCTCCTCCGTCGCTATGCCCAGCCGGACCAAAACCTCCGCAAATCCACGGAGGGTGTGTTGTGTTGCGTTACCCATGACAGCATCCTCACCCATTCTTCCGGCGCCCTGAGGCCGTGATCTCCATGTGGATCGCCCCGAGCTCGCGTACAGCGGCCGGAAAATCACAGAAGTCGGGATCGGTGAGGGCGTCCCCCCAGAACATGTACGTCTGACCCGATCGAGTCCAGGCCAGAAGGTCGATGATCTGCGTGAACTCCGAGGGGGCGAACGGCGGAACCAGATCCTCGTCGTCATCAAGGCTTGTCGCTTGCAACTCCCTCCCGGTCAGCAGGCGCAGCCAGACCGCCGCCGCAAACGCCATCTGGGACACCACATGCCGCTCCGGGTCCTGATCCTCGCTGTAGTACAGGCCCATGGCGGTCAGATGCTCATAGACCGCATCGACGTCGGCCAGCGCGCCTGCGGCAACTTGACGGAGCCCGCGCACCACATCCGCGGGCGTCAGCACAGGCTCGTCGCTGAACTCCTCTTCCTCCTGCGCAACACGGTCGAGCAGCGGAACCATCAGGTCGTAAAGGCGGGCTACCTGCTCCTTCGGGTCCAGTTTCCCGGCGAACTCATCGATGGTCCCCAGCAATTCGGGGTACGTCGTGTCTTCCATGGCTCCTGGATAGCAGGCGGCACGGACATCTCCGTCCAGGGGCGGCGAGTAGGGGCGGGCGGGCAGGCGCGGCGATCGACCGCGGAGTGACCACATCAGACCGGACATATCATGAAGCAACTGAGGAGGTTGAGGAGAACGTGCAAAGATGACGGACACCCGGGTCAGACCACCCGGGGTCAAGGAGAATCCCAGTGAGATCTCGGACGTTGAGCCGTTACTCAACCGTGGCCGCGACAGTGCTGTCCGCCACGCTGCTGCCCCTGTCCGCCGCCCACGCAGCCGACGCCACCGCCACCGCCTCCGCCGACGACTCGGCGCCCGCGGCGACGCAGACGACCATCGCGTCCTTCGGCCGAATAGCGGACGCCGTACTGACCGACCGCACCACCGCCCTGCTCGACCGGCCCCAACTCGCCCGCACGGCACAGAAGTCGCAGGGCAACGTGCGGCTCTCGCCCGCGGCCTCCCGTACGGAGAGCGCCAGCCTGGCCTCCGTGCAGGACACGCGCGCCCGGCTGGCCGTGCTCGGCGAGGCCTACAGCGACGCCGACACGAAGACCACCGTCGACAGCACCCGGGTAGCGGGTCGGAAGGCCACGGTCCGCGTCACCGAAGCCACCACCCTCACCTACGAGAAGATCCGCGGCGACGAGCCCCCGACCACCGGCTTCACCGCACACCACGAACTCACCTTCACGGCACAGACGGACGGCACCTGGCAGCTGATGAGCGTCCGCCGCACGGACAAGGGCCCGCGCGCGATCAACGAGCCCGTCCCGGCGACGAGCACGGCGCCGGTACGCCCGAGCGCCATCATCGACGCCCCCCGCGCCGCCACCACGTACCCGGCGCCGGCCAAGCCCAAGAACCTCGGCACCGGCACCACGTACAACTACGCGGCGATGGCGACGTACGCCGAGAAGTACTGGAAGAACTACAACACCGCCTACCGCCGCTTCAACAGCGCAGGCGGGGACTGCACCAACTACATCAGCCAGTCCCTCTACGCGGGCGGCTGGAAAAACGACACCACCTCCACCGAGGACTACGACACCTGGTGGTACAACACGTCGAGCCAGTCCGACACCTGGATCGGCGTCAACGAGTGGTCCTGGTTCACGCAGACCGCGAAGCGGACCACCGCCCTCGCGAACGCCTACCAGATGGACATCGGTGACGTCCTTCAGGTGGACTTCGACAAGGATGGCGCCAAGGATCACACCATGATCACCTCGTACCGGAGCACGAGCGGCGTCCCGTACCTCACCTACCACGACACCGACACCTACCGGCGGTCGCTGTCCAGCCTCCTCTCGTCGTACCCGAACTCCGCGTACTACGCCTACCGCACCTGATACCCGGCCACCATCTCGGCCGCCTGGGCCCGCTGTTCCCATACCCCCGTGGTGGGAGCAGCGGGCCCAGCTGTCTCCCCGAACACTTTCGGCGCGTCGAGCTCTTCTCGGCGCGTCGAACCCTTTTTCGGCGCGGACTCTTTTCGGCGCGGACCGGCGGCGCTCGCGCCGCTGCTCGAGGTGCATTCAAGTCCAATGCGACCGTCGTTCTTCCGCGCTGACATATAAGTCCATGAACGTCTGCTTCTGTCTGCTGCCTCTGCCGAGCGGCCATGCGTGTTCAAGGACGCTCGAGAAAGTGATCCCACTTTGGTGCACGAAGACGAACTCCTCAGCTACCTGAAGCGAGTGACCGCGGACCTGGACCGGACTCGCCGTCGTCTTTACGAGGTCACCGAGCGGGAGCAAGAACCCATCGCCATTGTCGGCATGGCCTGCCGCTTCCCGGGCGACGTACGGTCCGCGGAGGATTTCTGGCAGCTGATCGTGGCGGAGCGGGACGCGATCGGGGACTTCCCCGCCGACCGTGGCTGGGACATCGAGCGGCTGTACGACCCGAACCCGGACCGATCCGGCACCTGCTACACGCGACACGGTGGCTTCCTCTACGACGCCGCCGGATTCGACGCCGAGTTCTTCGAGACCTCACCCCGTGAGGCGCTGGCGATGGACCCACAGCAGCGGCTGCTGCTGGAAACCTCCTGGGAGGCTTTCGAGCACGCCGGCATCGCCCCATCCTCCGTACGCGGCAGCCGGACCGCCGTGTTCACCGGCATCAACCCACCGGACTACCCCGTCGGACACGCTTCAAGGCCCCCGGAGTCCGCCGAGGGATTCATCCTCACCGGCAGCGCGGGAAGCATCGCCTCGGGCCGAATCGCTTACACGCTGGGCTTGGAAGGGCCTGCGGTCACCGTGGACACGGCGTGTTCGTCGTCGCTGGTCGCCCTGCATCTGGCCTGCCAGGCGCTGCGTGCCGAGGAATGCTCCATGGCGCTGGCGGGTGGAGTGGCCGTCATGTCGACCCCACGCATTTTCTTGGAGTTTGCGCGGCAGCGGGGGTTGTCGGTGGATGGGCGGTGCAAGGCGTTTGGGGTGGGTGCGGATGGTACGGGGTGGGCTGAGGGTGTGGGGATGTTGTTGGTGGAGCGGTTGTCGGATGCGCGGCGGTTGGGGCATCGGGTGTTGGCGGTGGTGCGGGGTAGTGCGGTGAATCAGGACGGAGCGAGTAACGGGCTGACGGCGCCGAATGGTCCGTCGCAGCAGCGGGTGATCCGGCAGGCGCTGGCCAATGCGCGGGTTGGCGGGGCGGATGTGGATGTGGTGGAGGGGCACGGTACGGGGACGCGGCTGGGTGATCCGATCGAGGCGCAGGCGTTGCTGGCGACTTACGGTCAGGAACGCCCCGGTGATCAACCGGTCTGGCTGGGGTCGGTGAAGTCGAATATCGG
>NZ_JBSFMM010000324.1:0-9722 GCF_053599555.1 Streptomyces sp. NPDC000941 | reverse complement strand
GGAAAAGCGACCGCCCGACGTTACGGCGTGTCGCTGTCTCATACTCACCGCAAAGTCACTGGCCTGGGGAGCCTGAGGGCCGCGAGGACCGGGAGATGGTCCGAGGCCGCCCTCAGATCCGCCTCGGTGACCCCGGGCAGCCCGGTCGGCACCCCGCAGCCGAGGACCTCCACGCCCTCGGTCGCGAACAGCGCGTCGATACGCTCACGCGGCTGCCCCGGCGGATACGTCAGCTCGCTCCCCCAGGGCTCGGTCGCCCAGGCGTCGCGCAGCGATCCGGCCAGCCGCCGGAAGGCGCGGCCCTCGGGCTGATCGTTGATGTCACCGGCCAGGACGGTGTACGGGACGTCGAGCCGGGCGAGGTGGTCCAGGACCATCCCCGCCTGGTCGTGGCGCTGGGCCTCGGCCAGGCTCAGATGGCAGCTGACCACGCCGAGCCTGATGCCGTTGTCCCCCCGGTGCCCGCCCCCGAAGCGCAGCACGGCGGTGGCCAGGCCGCGCCGGTGCAGCCCGGGGACGTGGGGCAGCAGGATGTCCTCGGTCCGCTCCACATGGGCGCGCAGCGAGGTCAGCAGCATCGGGCCGGTGGCGGTGGCGCCACCGGTGGTGTGGACGAGGCCGGTCTCGCGGGCCAGCCAGGAGGCGGCCTTGCGCCAGCGGAAGAAGCGCGGCGCCTCCTGGACGCACAGCACGTCGGGCGCGCAGGCCCGGACCACCCGGACCAGCGCCTCGCGGTCGTCGCGCATCGAGCGGATGTTGTAGCTGAGCACCCGCACCACCGCCGCGTCCTGGGCGGTGGCCGATGCGGGCAGGTCCACGAGCACCATGCGTCGTCCCCCCGACCCCGTCAGCCCTGGCGGGCCAGGTCGGCGGCGCCGACGAGCCCGGCCTTGCCGCCGAGCTGGGCGGCGAGCACCTGGGCGTGCGGACGCCACTGATTGCCCACCAGCCAGCGGCGGAAGGACTTGCGGATCGGCTCGAGGACCAGATCGCCCTCGTCGGAGACGCCGCCGCCGACGATGAACGCCGAGGGGTCGAAGAGCGAGGCCAGGTCGGCGAGGCCGGCGCCGGCCCAGCGGGCCAGCTCGCGGAAGGAGTCGATGGCGACCGGGTCGCCCTGGCGGGCGGCGTCGCTGATGTGCTTGCCCTGGATGCCCTCGGGGGTGCCGTCGCCGAGGGCGAGCAGCACCTCGGCGCTCTCCGGGGTCGCGTTGGCGCGCTGCTTGGCGTAGCGGACCAGCGCGCGGCCGGAGGCGTACTGCTCCCAGCAGCCCTGGCTGCCGCAGCCGCACAGCAGCCCGTCCGGGACCACGCGGATGTGGCCGAACTCGGCGGCCACGCCGAAGCGGCCGCGGTGCAGCTTGCCGCCGATGATGATGCCGCCGCCGAGGCCGGTGCCGAGCGTGATGCACACGACGTCGTCATGGCCCTGGCCGGCGCCGAAGCGGTACTCGCCCCACGCCGCGGCGTTCGCGTCGTTCTCGACGACGACGGGGAGGCCCACGCGCTGCTCGACCTTGTCCTTGAGCGCTTCATGGCGCCAGTTGATGTTGGGCGCGAAGAGCACCGTGGCGCGCTTGTCGTCCACGTAACCGGCCGCGCCGATACCGACGGCCTCGATGTCGTGGCCGGTGCTGACCTCACGCACCGCGCCCGCGATGGCGTCGACGACCCCCTCGGGAGTCTGCGGGGTCGATACCTTGCACGTCTCGAGAATCGAGCCCTCTTCGTCGACCACGCCAGCTGCGATCTTCGTGCCGCCGATGTCGACGCCGATGGTGAGTCCCATGTGTCCCTCAGTTATTTGGTCGAACCCCGCCGAGCACAACGGTACCGGAGTATGGGGCTCAGTCGAGGTCGATGTGTTCACTACTCGAAGACTCGTTGCCGTTGTCCGGGCCCTTTTCCGGCTTATCGGCGCGGTCGTCGGCCTCGGTGGCACCGTCGTCGTCGCCACGCGTCCAGCGCTGCTCCTGCCCCTGGACGGCGGCCCGATAAGCGGCAAGGAGCTCGGTGCCGGCGGTGGCGAGGTGATCGAAGACCTCAGGGTTCCGTTCGATGACCGGTTCGACAGCGGCCTTCGCCTGTGCGATCAAGTGTTGTACGGCGCCCTGCACGGCCGTCCCGGCCAGCGGGGCCTGGGCCCCGGCCAGCCTGTCGGCGACGGCCTCGGCCAGTTTGCGCAGCTCCTCGGCCGCGCTGCCCGGCTCATGGCCGCTCTCGCGGGCCCGGCGGCGGGCCCGCTCCGCGGCGAGGTCCTCGGCACAGGCCCGCTCCCAGGCGTCGGGGTCGATGTCGGTGACCGGTACGTCGTCGACCGGTACGTCGGTGACCGGGGATTCGGCGGGGCGCTCGGTGGCGTCGTCGCTCATGGCGGGCTCCTGCGGCGGAGGGACTGGCGGCCCGGGGGTGTTCATCCGGGCTTGCTCTCGACGTTACCGGAATGACAAGGCGAGAAAAGGGGCATGGGGCGTCACAGGCTCCTCGGCCACAGCTCGGGGTCCGGGGCGAAGCGGACGTTCAGGCGGCCGTCGCGCAGCCCGGCACCGGACACGGTGCAGCGGCGCAGGGCGGACGGCAGCGGCAGCACCCGGTGGAACGGGCCGACGGTGACGATCAGTTCATCGCCGCGGCGCACCAGGCCGAGGGCGTCGCGGTCGGCGCCGGGCAGCGGCAGCCGCCACACCAGCTCCCCGTCGGCGGCGAGACGGTCCTCGACCGTCCACGGCTCGGCGGCCGGGCGGTCGGGACGCGGCTCGGGAGCACCGACGGAGGCGACGAGGGCGGCGAGCCCGGCGGCAGGTCCGGCAGCCGGCGCGGCGGCGAACCCGGCGGGTCCGGCGAACCCGGTGGGTCCGGCGAGCCCGGTGGCGGGTTCGGCGGCGGGTCCGTCCGCCCCGTGCGCACTGCCCGGCCCGTGCGCACCGGCCGGCCCGTCGGAATCCTGCGGGCCGACGGCGTCCCGCGGGCCGTTCGCCTCGAGCGGGTCGCGGCCCAGGTGGGGCAGTTCGCGGACGGGGACGTCGGGCGCCCACTGCCCGTGCAGCTCCTTGAGCGCGGCCTGCTGCTGCCCGGACAGCGCCGCGAGCCAGGGGTCGGCGGTGCCGGTGGGCAGCAGCCGGTTGGCGACCACGGCCTCCACACGGCAGCCGTACAGCGCGAGCCCGGCGCGCGCGGTGCGCAGCGCCCGGTCGGCGAGCGGCCCCGGGTCCACGACCAGCCGTACGGTGGTGGCCTCGGACTCGATCAGGGCCTGCACACCGGCCAGTTCGCGCTCCCAGCGCTCGGCCGTCTCGTACAGCTTCTGGGCGGGCATCGGCACCCCGGCGAGCTGCGCCAGCATCGGCCGCAGGGCGCGCGCCGCCTGCCGCTCGGCGGGCAGCAGCCGGCGCAGATAGCGGCGCAGCTGCTCGGGCAGCGCGAGGACCGCGACCGTATCGAGGGCGGGCGGCATGTCGACGACCAGGACGTCCCAGTGGGCGGCAGCCGGATCCGTGTCGTGGACCGCGCGCAGCGCGCGCAGTACCGCGAAGGCCTCCGTGCCCGGCAGGCCCGTCAGCTCCTCGGGGTCGAGCGGCGTGGCGCCGAGCATGCCCAGCGCGCCGCTCCCCCGTTCCTGGAGGGAGGTCAGCTCGCCGCGGAACCAGTCGTCGGCGGCGATGCGCGCGGCCCACATGCCGGGGGCGGCCTCGACCGGCGGGGACCACGGCAGCCGCTCGGCCGGCGTCGCGGCGGCGGGCCGGGGCGCGGGGAGGCCGAGCAGCGCCTCCGGGGTGCCGTCGCGGTCGGCCGTGAGCAGCAGGGCGCGCCGCCCCTCGCGGGCGGCGGCCAGCGCGGTCGCGGCGGCGACGGTGGTGCGGCCCGCGCCGCCGGTACCGGTGACGAGGACCGTACGCATGAAAAGGAGCCTCCGGGCAGGGTGGGGCTGAGGACGGGCTTCCCGACCGTAGCGGGATCAGCGGCGCTCGCGGTCGCGCCCGCGCCGGGTGAGGCCCAAGGGCCCGGACAGGACTTAGTCGGCGCTCTCCACCCGCTTCTTCAGACCGGCCAGCGCGCGGTCGATGATGACCTTCTCGGCCTTGCGCTTGATCATGCCGAGCATCGGGATCTTGACGTCGACGGTGAGCTGGTAGGTGACCTCGGTGCGCTTGCCGCTGTCGACCGGGGCCAGCAGGTACGAGCCGTCGAGGGAGCGCAGCATCTGGGACTTGACCAGGGACCAGCTGACCTGGTTGTCACCTGTCCAGGTGTACTCGAGGGTGTAGTCGTCCTTGATCGCCCCGGCGTCGAGCAGCATCCGCACCTTCTCGGCGCGCCCCCGGTCGTCCTTGGTGAGGATGTCGGCCTCCTTCACCTCTCCGGACCACTCCGGGTAACGGTCGAAGTCGGCGATCACCTCCATCACGTCGGCCGGTGCCGCCTCGATCGTGATGCTCGAGCTGGTGTGTTCCGCCATCGCCGTGGTTCCTTCGGTGAGGTGTTGGTCCGCTGATCCGCCGCCTGGGCCCTATGCCGCTGAAGGCTACCGCGCGCGGACTACCACTCCAGGGTCCAGGGGGTGCCGGTCGAGGCGAAGTGTCCGACGTTGACACACTCGGTGGCGCCGATGCGCATCCGGCGGGCGAGCGGCTGGTGGACATGGCCGAAGAACGCGTACTTGGGCCGCACCTCGCGGATGGCGTCGAGGATGGCCGCGCTGCCGCGTTCGAAGCGGCGGGCGACGGTGTCGTAGCACAGCTCGGGGACGTCGGGCGGGATATGGGTGCACAACACGTCGACCTCGCCGAGCTCGGCGATCTTCGCGGCGTAGACCTCGTCGTCGATTTCGTACGGTGTGCGCATCGGGGTGCGCAGCCCGCCGCCGACGAAGCCGAAGACCCGGCCGCCGATCTCGACCCGCTCACCGTCGAGGACGGTGATACCGGATCCGGCGTACTCGGGCCACAGCCTCGGTATGTCGACGTTGCCGAAAGTGGCGTAGGTGGGGGTGGGGAATGCCGCGAAGAGCTCGGCGTACTGGCGGCGTACCGCGGACTCTATGGCGGCGTTGCGGTCCACCCCGTCCCACAGCCGGTTGCCGAATTCACGGGCCTCCTCGAACCGGCGGGCGGTGCGCAGTTCCACGATGCGGTCGGCGTTCTCGACGCCGAACAGGTCGGGGAAGATGCCGCGGGAGTGATCGGCGTAGTCGAGGAAGAGCACCAGGTCGCCGAGGCAGATCAGGGCGTCCGCGCCCTCGCCCGCCCGCTTCAGATCCCGGCTGTTGCCGTGCACGTCGCTGACCACGTGAACTCGCATGCAGGTCAGCCTAAGTCCTGCCGCCTCGGGCCGTCGGGCGCGGGCCCCCACCGCCCCGCCGCCACCTGCCGTTACTTCCGGGTCCTGGGCGGTGTCGACTAGTCTGCGACGAATACGAGAACGGGGTGTGACGCATCAAACATCTGGGAGGACCCCCTATCCCAGATGCCATACCCATCGGTAACGTCCGGGCAGTCCACCATCCCCCTAGCCCGCAGGGATTGCCCGTAGCGGCGCCGGCGCCCGACGAGGAGCAGCAGTCTTGCGCGAGTTCAGTCTTCCGGCCCTGTACGAGGTTCCGGCCGACGGGAATCTGACCGACCTCATCCGGCGCAACGCCGCCCATCACCCCGATGTCGCGGTGGTGGCCCGGAAGGTCGGCGACGAGTGGCAGGACGTCACCGCCACCGAATTCCTCGCCGAGGTGCGGGCCGTGGCGAAGGGCCTGATCGCCTCCGGGGTGGAGCCCGGCGACCGGGTCGCGCTGATGTCGCGCACCCGCTACGAGTGGACGCTGCTCGACTTCGCCATCTGGAGCGCGGGCGCGGTCACGGTGCCGGTCTACGAGACGAGTTCGGCCGAGCAGACCCAGTGGATCCTCGGCGACTCGGGCGCGGTCGCCTGCGTGGTGGAGTCCGCCGCGCACGAGGCCGCCGTCGAGTCCGTACGGGACCACCTGCCCGCGCTGAAGAGCCTGTGGCGGATCGAGGGCGGCGGGGCGATCGAGACCCTGCGGAAGCTGGGCGCGGACATCGGGGACGCGGTGGTCGACGAGCGCAGCGCGATCGCGAACGCCGACTCCCCGGCCACGATCGTCTACACCTCGGGCACCACCGGCCGCCCCAAGGGCTGTGTGCTCTCCCACCGCAGCTTCTTCGCCGAATGCGGCAATGTCGTGGCCCGCCTCAAGCCGATCTTCGTGACCGGTGAGTCGTCGGTGCTGCTCTTCATCCCCGAGGCGCATGTCCTCGGGCGGCTGGTGGAGATCGCAGCGGTACTGGCCCCGATCAAGCTCGGGCATGTCGGGGACATCAAGACGCTCACCGACGAACTGGCCTCCTTCCGGCCGACGTTGGTGCTGGGCGTGCCGCGCGTCTTCGAGAAGGTCTACAACGGGGCGCGGGCGAAGGCCCAGGCCGACGGCAAGGGCAAGATCTTCGACAAGGCCGCCGCGACCGCCATCGCCTACAGCGAGGCGCTGGACACCCCCGCCGGGCCGTCCTTCGGCCTCAAGGTCAAGCACAAGGTCTTCGACCGCCTGGTCTACAGCAAGCTGCGGGCCGTCCTGGGCGGCCGGGCCACCCACGCGATCTCCGGCGGCGCCCCGCTGGGCGCCCGGCTCGGCCACTTCTACCGGGGCATCGGCTTCACGGTGCTCGAGGGGTACGGCCTGACGGAGTCCTGCGCGGCGACCACCTTCAACCCGTGGGACCGGCAGAAGCTCGGCACGGTCGGCCAGCCGATGCCGGGCACTGTGGTCCGGATCGCGGACGACGGCGAGGTGCTGCTCCACGGCGACCACCTGTTCACCGGCTACTGGAACAACGAGGCGGCGACGGCGGAGGCGCTGTCCGACGGCTGGTTCCACACCGGCGATGTGGGCACCCTCGACGAGGACGGCTATCTCACCATCACCGGCCGCAAGAAGGAGATCATCATCACCGCGGGCGGCAAGAACGTGGCCCCGGCGGTGATCGAGGACCGGATCAGGGCGCACGCCCTGATCGCCGAGTGCATGGTGGTCGGCGACGGCCGCCCCTTCGTCGGCGCGCTGATCACCGTCGACCAGGAGTTCCTGCCGCGCTGGCTGGCCGAGCACGGCAAGCCGGCCGACGCCACGGTGGCCGAACTGCAGGAGGACCCCGAGCTGCTGGCCGAGATCCAGCGCGCGGTGGACGACGGGAACGCGGCGGTCTCCAAGGCGGAGTCGGTGCGCAAGTTCCGGATCCTGACCACGCAGTTCACCGAGGACTCCGGGCATGTCACGCCGTCGCTGAAGCTCAAGCGGAGCGTGGTGGTCAAGGACTTCGCGGGCGAGATCGAGGCGCTGTACCAGCGCTGACCCGGCACGAGCGCGGCGGTGGGCCCACGGGACGGCTTCCGTACATGGGCCCACCGCCGCGTCCAGTTGGATCAGCCGAGCAGGCCCTTTGGATCAGCCCTGGAGCAGGCCCTCCAGCCGCTCCGCGAGCAGGTCCCAGCGCCAGCGGTCCTCGACCCAGGCGCGCCCCCGCTCCCCCATCCGCCGCCGCAGCTCGGGGTCCTGGAGCAGCGCGACGATCCGCTCGGCCGCCTGCTCGGCGGAGCCGCCCCGCACCACCCAGCCCGTCTCGCCCTCGAGGACCGCGTCCGGCGCGCCGCCGGAGTCCCCGGCGACGACGGGCAGACCGGTCGCGGAGGCCTCCAGGTAGACGATGCCCAGGCCCTCGACGTCCAGGCCGCCGCGCCGGGTGCGGCAGGGCATGGCGAACACGTCGCCCGCGCCGTAGTGGGCGGGCAGCTCCGCCCAGGGGACCGCGCCGGTGAAGCGTACGGAGTCGGCGACGCCGGTGGTCTCGGCCAGCCGGTGCAGCTCCTTGGCGTACGGGCCGCCGCCGACGATCAGCAGCACGGCGTCCGGGACCTCCGCCAGGATCCGCGGCATGGCCTGGATGAGGGTGTCCTGTCCCTTGCGCGGCACCAGCCGGGAGACACAGACGACGACGGGTCGGTCGGCGAGCCCGAGCCTGGCCCGGACCTCGGCGCCGCCCGAGTCGGGGTGGAAGCTCTTCTCGTCCACGCCGGGCGTCAGTTGGACCATGCGCGCCGCGGCCTCGGGCCCGATGGCGGCGGCGATCCGCGAGCGGGTGTACTCGCCGAGGTAGGTGAGGGTGTCGGTGGACCGGCCGATCCGGCGCAGCAGCCCGCGGGAGGCGGGGAGCTGGGACCAGGCAGCCTCGTGCCCGTGGGTGGTCGCCACCAGCCGCCGGGCGCCCGCCGCGCGCAGCGCCGGGGCCATCAGCCCGAGCGGGGCGGCGGCCCCGAACCACACCGCGGTGCAGCCGTGCGCACGCAGCAGCTCGGTGGCGCGCCGGGTCACCCGCGGGGTGGGCAGCAGCATGGTCGTACGGTCCCGTACGACGCGGAACGGCTGCTCGGCGTCGAACCGGGCGGTGGCCTCGGCACCCTCCCGGCCGCGCTTCCAGGTGGAGGCGTAGACGACGACCCGCTGCGGGTCCAGGCGCAGCGCCATGTTGTGCAGGAACGCCTGGATGCCGCCGGGCCGGGGCGGGAAGTCGTTGGTGACGATCAGGGTCTTGTCCATCCCAGCCGACAGTACCGGCCGCGCTGTGATCAGCGCGCTCTGACCCGCTCCGCCGCCCGGCGGGCGGGGGCCCGTGGCGGGGCGAAGCGGCGGGAGAGGGCGAGTACGGCCAGGCACTGGAGGGCCGCGGCCAGGGCCATGGCCGCGCACACCCCGGGCAGCCCGAGGCCGGACAGGCCGTAGGCCAGCGGCAGTTGGACGGCCGTACCGGCGAGGGTGACGCGCAGCATCAGCGGGCTGCCCCCGGCCCCCTCGAACACGCCGCCGAGCGCGATGAAACAGCCCAGCAGCGCCAGATACGGGCCCACGCAGCGCAGAAACGCCGTACCGGCCGCGGCGACGTCCGGCCGCGCGCCGAACGCCCGCATCACCCATGGCGCGGCGGCCAGCAGCACCACGGCGGCGAGCGCGCCGAGCGCGGCGCCGAGCAGCGCGGCCTGGCGGGCGATGGCGGCCCGCTGGTCGCGGCCGGCGCCGAGGTTGTGGGCGGTGTGGATGGCGGCGGCCTGCCGTACCGCGTAGAAGGACATGGTCGCCACGTACATCGCCTTGGTGGCGATGGCGTACGCGGCGACGGACGCCACCCCGATCCGCGCCACGACGGCCACCAGCAGCAGGGAACCGGCCATCCGGGCCGTGAAGTCGGCGGCCATCGGCAGCCCGGTGGCGGCGGTGGCCCGCAGGGCGGCCAGGGTACCCCCGGCGGGGCGTGGCGCGGCGGCAGCCTCCCGCAGCAGGCGGTTGCGGCGCAGCGCCACAAGACCGGCGGCGAGGGCGGCCGAGCGCCCGGCGACGGTGGCCCAGGCGGCGCCGGTCACGCCGAGCCGGGGCAGCCCGCACAGCCCGAAGACGAACAGCGGGTCGAGGACGAGGATCAGCGCGTTGGCGAGGAAGGCGAGGCGCATGGGGGTGCGGGTGTCCCCGGCGCCCTTGAGGACGCCGTCGAGGAGGTTCTGCGCGAAGAAGACGGCGAGGCCGGGCAGGGAGACGGCGAAGTAGCCGACGGCGAGGCGGAGGGCCTGTCCGTCGCCGCCGCCGAGCACCAGCCGGGCCAGTGGCTCGCGCAGCGCCCAGCCGCCGACCGCGACGGGCGGGATGAGCAGCGCGCACAGCGCCCAGC
>NZ_JBSFMM010000323.1:0-9749 GCF_053599555.1 Streptomyces sp. NPDC000941 | reverse complement strand
AGGCGGTCGAGGTACGGCCCTCGGACTTCTTCGGGCCCGGCGTGACCGACGGCGGACACCTGGCAGCCCGGGTCATACCACGGCTGCTGCGCGGCAAGCCCGTCTCGACGCTCGGCGATCCGGACGCCCCGCACAGCTGGAGCTATCTCCCCGATGTGGCCAGGGCCCTCGTCGAGGTCGCGGACGAGGAACGGGCCTGGGGACGGGCCTGGCACGTACCGACGGAGCCCGCGCGGTCCACCCGGCAGATGGTCGACCACCTCGCCGCCCAGGCGGGAACGGGGCCGGTCGCGGTGCGTCGGCTGTCGCCCGCCGTACTGGGCGTCGCATCGCTCTTCTCCCCGCTGCTCCGCGAGCTGAAGGAGATCCGCTACCAGTTCGACCGGCCGTTCGTGGTGGACGCGAGCGCCTACGAGGCCGAGTTCACGGTACGGGCCACCCCCGTCGACGAGCAGGTCGAGGCGACGGTGGCCTGGTGGCGGGAGCGGTCGGCCACCACCGGGTGACATCCCCGACGGCGAACACGACCCGCCGCACCCGCCGTGGCGGTCAGGACGTCAGATAGGCCTCCACCTCGCTGAACTGGGCCGCCGGCCAGCCGGTGTTGGCGGTGACGTGGAGCCTCAGATAGCGCAGGTCCGTGTTCTGGGGCAGGTTGAGGGTGACGGCGTTGCCCCGCGCCGGGTCGAAGCGGTAGTCCTGCGCGCCGACCACCGTGGAGTACGACGAACCGTCGGTGCTGCCGAGCACGGACAGGGTCTGCGTGCGGGCCTCCCATGCCGAGGAGGGCGGCAGCTTCAGCATGACCCGGCGCACCGCCTCGCGGGAGCCGAGGTCCACCGTCCATGACTGCGGGAAGGCGTTGTTGGCGGACTCCCAGTAGGTGTTCGCGTCGCCGTCCACCGCCTTGCCGGGGGTGTAGACGTCCTGCGAGCCGGTCGCGGTGGCCGGCCGGCCCTTGAGCAGGTTGCGGGCGGGGTCCGGGTCGGGGTTGCCCTGCCCGGGCTGCGGCCAGCTGGAGCAGTCCGACCAGGTGCTGCTCCAGCCGGAGTTGCCGCCGCCGTCGGTGAGCGCGAAGGAGCCGGAACCGGCCGGGTAGGGGCAGTTGTAGACGCCCGCCACGCCGACGCCCGTGGCCGCGACATTGCCGAGCTTCGCCGCCCCCTGCGCCTCGGCCTGGACGACGACGGTTCCGGTGTTCTTCACCGTCGCGCCGGTCACGTTGACATATCTGACCGCGTAGCCGCGGCCGCCGCCGGAGACGAACTCGAACGCGCTGTAAGGGCTGTCCGTGATGGTCGTGTTGGTGATGTTGACGGTGGCGTTGATGGCGCTGTCGTAGGAGTCGACGCGCAGCGCCCCCATCGGGTGGTTCCAGTTGGGGTTCATGGCGCCGGTGCGCACCAGCGTGTTTCCGTCGACCGTAATCGTGCCGGAGAGCGGATGAAAGGGGTCGAGGAACTTCTGGTTGGAGATGGCGATCCCACTGCCGAGCGAGTTGGTGTCGGAGATCAGGTTGTTCTTGACCGCGATGTCGGTGCCGCCGTAGATCGCGATGCCGTTGGCGAGGTTCGGTTGCGAGATGGTGTTGTTCTCGAAGCTGCTGTCGGTGTCCGGCGCATTCAGCGACCACATGGCGAGCGCGTCGTCGCCCTGGTTGCGCAGGAAGTTGTCGCGGACGCGCACGCCCTTGGCGCTGCCGTTGAGGTTGAGCCCGTCGGCGGTGGTGTCGAGGATGCGGTTGTGCTCGACGACGAGGTTGTCGTTGTTGCCCATCAGCCAGAGGCCCACCTTCAGGTGCTGCAGCCACATGCCCGACACGCTGGAGTTCGGGCCGAGTGAGCCGTTGACGAAGTTGTCGGGGTTGGAGTCGACGCGCTCGGTGACCTCCCCGGTCACCGCGAAGTCCTTGATGTGGACGTTGCCGGACGAGCTGGACTGGTCGATGAAGCGCGAGGTGTGCACGGTGGAGTACCAGTGCCCGGCGCCCTGCAGAGTGACGTTCTGGACACCGCTCAAGGAGGAGGTCAGCTTGTAGTCGCCCGGTGGGATCCACACCACGCCGCCCTGGGCGGAGGCGATGGCGTCGCGGAACGCCTGCGTGGAGTCGCCCTGCCCGGTCGGGTCGGCGCCCTTCGAGGTGACGGAGACCGATCCCGCGGGCTGCGTGGCGGCCGGCTCCGCCTGCTCGAAGTCGACCACGTCGACGGTGGTCTGGACGTTGCCGGCCTCGAATGCGATCTTGTCGCCGGCCTGGACGTTCTGGCCCAGCACAAGCCGGGCGTTGTCGTAGAAGTGGTGGGTCTTCGCCCCGGCGATCCAGCCGGTGTCCACGTACGAGTACTTGGAGGTGACCGCCAGGCTCTTGGCGAGCTTGGTTCCGTTGACGTACACGCTGAGCGTGCCGGACTGGCCGTCGGGCACGCTGTAGGCGACGTTCACGGCGTTGGCCGCGCGGGGTGCGGTGAATTCGACGCGCTGGCCGGAGGCGAGACGGACGGCCTGGCGGTTGGATGCCTCGGAGGCGAGGGTGCCCTGGGTGTAGTCCGGGCCGATCTTGGTTCCGGTGGTGGTGGCCGACTCGGCCTCGACCGAGGTGAAGGGGAGGGCGGCGCCCGCGGCGGCGTGCGCGGCGGTGGGAGGCAGGACGAGCAGCATGCCGGCCGCCAGGGCCACGGTCGCGCCGATCGCCGGCATACGCCTGACCGATCCGAAGGTATTGCTGCGCATGTGCTGATCCCTTCGTGTGGGGGGTGTGGGGGTGGGGGTGAGAAGGAAACGCGGTGCGGTGGCGGCTCAGGCGCGCAGCCAGGCCGCGGTGTCCCGCGGCAGGCGGCCACGGTCGTCCAGTGGTCCGCTGGCCAGCAGGAGCCGGGAGTGGGCGGGCAGCCGGGCGGGCGTGTCCGCGAGGTTCACCACGCAGATGAGCCCGTCCGCACCGGCGAAGGCGAGGACGTCATCGGGGGCGGGGAGCCAGGTGAGCGGGGTGTCGCCGAATCCGGACGTGGCGCGGCGGATACGGAGGGCCGCGCGGTAGAGGCTGAGCATCGAGCCGGGGTCCTGCGCCTGGCGGTCGGCCGCGTAGCCGGGCCAGTCGGCAGGCTGGGGCAGCCAGGGCTCGACGCGGGAGCCGAAACCGGCGTACGGCGCCTCGGCCGCCCACGGCAGCGGCACCCGGCAGCCGTCCCGGCCCGGGTCGGTGCCGCCGGAGCGGAAGTGCATCGGGTCCTGGACGCGGTCGCGGGGGATGTCCGCCTCGGGCAGTCCGAGCTCCTCGCCCTGGTAGACGTAGACGGCGCCGGGCAGGGCCAGCGACAGCAGGGCGGCGGCCCGCGCCCGCCGGGTGCCGAGGGCGAGGTCGGCGGGGGTGCCGAAGGCCTTGGTGGCGAAGTCGAAGGCGGTGTCCTCGCGGCCGTAGCGGGTGACCGTACGGGTCACATCGTGATTGCACAGCACCCAGGTGGCGGGCGCGCCCACGGGAGCGTGCTGGGCGAGTGTCTCGTCGATCGACGCCCGCAGCCGCCGGGCGTCCCAGGGACACGCCAGAAAGGAGAAGTTGAAGGCGGTGTGCAGCTCGTCGGGGCGCAGATAGTGGGCGAAGCGCTCGGTGTCGGGCAGCCACACCTCGCCGACGAAGATCCCGCCGTATGCGTCGGCCACCGTCCGCCAGGAACGGTAGATGTCGTGCAGTTCGTCGCGGTCGACGTAAGGGTGCCGGTCACGACCCTCGACGAAGTCGGGCAGGCGGGGGTCCTTCACGAGTAGGGCGGCCGAGTCGATGCGGACGCCCGCGACGCCCCGCTCGAACCAGAAGCGCAGGATGTCCTCGTGTTCCTGGCGTACGGCCGGATGGCTCCAGTTGAGGTCGGGCTGCTCGGGGGCGAACAGGTGCAGATACCAGTCACCGTCGGGCAGCCGGCTCCAGGCCGGACCGCCGAACTGTGAGCGCCAGTCGTTGGGCGGCAGCTCACCGTGGTCGCCGCGGCCCGGCCGGAAGTGGAACAGCTCGCGCTCGGGACCGCCGGCGAGCGCGGCGCGGAACCAGGGGTGCTGGTCGGAGACGTGATTGGGCACGATGTCGACGATCGTGCGGATGCCGAGATCCCGCGCCTCGGCGATCAGCTTCTCGGCCTCGGCCAGGGTGCCGAAGGCCGGGTCGATGGCGCGGTAGTCGGCGACGTCGTAGCCGCCGTCCTTCAGCGGCGACACATACCAGGGCGTGAACCACAGGGCGTCGACGCCGAGTTCGGCGAGATACGGCAGCCTGGCGCGGACGCCCGCGAGGTCGCCGGTGCCGTCGCCGTCGCCGTCGGCAAAGCTGCGCACGTACACCTGATAGATGACCGCGGAACGCCACCAGTCGCGGTCCGTCCGGGCAGGGGTGGGCTGTGCCACGGCGGTGCCTTTCTTCTCGAGGGGGCGGGGCGGGAGTCGGCCCTTTGCGCTGCGGGCGGGGTCAGCCCTTCGTGCTGCCCGCGCTGATCCCGGCGATGATGTGCCGCTGGAAGACGAGGAACAGCGCGACCATCGGGACGCTGGCGATGACCATCGCGGCGATGAGCACGGTCAGCTGGATGTTCTGGGACAGCTGGACCAGTGCCACGCTGATCGGCTGCTTGTCCGGGTCGGAGAAGACCATCAGCGGCCACAGGAAGTCCTGCCACACCGCGACCAGCGCGAAGATGGACACCACGCCGAGCACGGGACGCGACATGGGCAGCACGACCGACCACAGGGTGCGCAGCTTTCCGGCGCCGTCGATCTCGGCGGCCTCCAGCACATCGCGCGGGATCTGGTCGAAGAAGCGCTTGAGGAGATACAGGTTGAAGGCATTGGCGACCGCCGGAAGCCAGATGGCCAGAGGGTCGTTGAGCAGGCTGGTGTGGAGCAGCGGCAGGTCGGCGACCGTCAGGTACTTCGGTACGACCAGCGCCTGGGCCGGGACCATCAACGTGGCGAGGATGCCGCCGAGGATCACCTTGCCGAAGGCGGGCTTCAGCTTGGACAGGGCGTAGGCGGCGGCCGTGCAGAACACCAACTGGAACAGCCAGGCACCGGCCGCCTGGACCACCGTGTTCCACAGGTGGGTCGGCAGCTGCATGAGCTCCCAGGCGTCGGTGTAGCCGCTGACGCGCCAGTGGGACGGGACGAGGGTGGGCGGGGTCCGGGCCACCTCGTCCGGTGACTTCGCGGCGCCGGTCACCATCCAGTACACGGGGAACAGGAAGGCGAGCGCGAAGAGCACCGCCACGCCGGTGAAGACCGTCCAGTAGACGGCCTTGCCGCGGGGGCGGGCCAGGGTGGCGGGGGAGACGAGGGTCCGGGTGCTCATGCGTCCTCCTCCCCGGATCGGGTCAGTCGCAGATAGAGGGCGGAGAAGAGCCCGAGCAGCACCAGGAGCATGACGCTCAGCGCACAGGCGCCGCCGAAGTCGTTGTAGAGGAAGGCGTACTTGTAGATGAGGTACAGAACGGTGACCGTGGCATCCTCCGGGCCCCCGCCGGTGATCACGAACGGTTCGGTGAACACCTGCATCGTCGCGATGATCTGCAACAGCATCAGCATGAGGATGACGAACCGGGTCTGCGGAATGGTCACATGCCGGATGCGCTGCCACAGATTCGCGCCGTCCAGCTCGGCGGCCTCGTACAGCTCACCGGGGATGGACTGCAGCGCCGCCAGATAGATCAGGACCGTGCCGCCCATATTGGCCCAGGTCGCGACGGCGACCAGGGATATCAGGGCGGTGTCGGCGCCGTTGGTCCAGTTCGAGGTGGGCAGGTTCAGAAAGCGGAGCGCCTCGTTGGCCAGGCCGGCGCCGGGGTCGTAGAACCACTTCCACAGCAGGGCGGTGACCACCGGCGGAATCATCACCGGCAGATAGACCACGACCCGGAAGAACGCCTTGGCGTGCCGGAGTTCGTTCAGCACCAGTGCCAGTACGAACGGGATCGCGAAGCCGATGAGCAGGGCGAGCAGGGTGAAGGTGAGTGTGTTGCGCCAGGCGGCACCGAACTCGGGGTCGTGCAGGACTCGGGTGAAGTTGGCGGTGCCGACCCACTCGGGCGAGGAGCCCGGTGTGTACTTCTGGAAGGCGATGACCACCGCGCGGATCGCCGGATACCAGGAGAAGAGGGCGAAGCAGAGCAGGCCGCCGAGGAGGAAGGCGTAGGCGCGGGCCTGGTCGTGCAGGCGCCGCCGCCCCCGGCCCGCCACCGGGGGCGGCGGCTGGACGGGCCGTACGGCGATCGCGTCGGCGGGGCGCCGGGTCGCGGTCCTGGTCATCGGTGTCAGCTCCGCGCCAGGATGCTGTCGATCTTGCCGGAGGCACCGTCGAGGAGCGCGTCGATGTCGGCGTCCTTCTTGGTCAGGACCGCGGAGACGGCTCCGTCGAGGACGGAGTAGATCTGCTGGGCCTTCGGCGGCTCGATCTTCATCTGCAGGTCCTGGCCGCCGTCGAGGAAGGCCCGGTAGTTCTCCACGGGGACGTTGGCGTTGGCCGTCTTGATCCGCTGGTCCTTGGCATCGGCGGGGCCGGTGAACAGCCGCGGCTCGGGCAGGCCGACGGGGGCGTCGCGCTTCTTGGCGCGGGCGTAGTCGCCGAGGAAGCCCTTGCCCGGCGTGAGGAACATGTGGTCGAGCCACTTCAGACCGGCTCGGATCTGCGCGGGGGAGTCCCCCTTGTGGAACATGTAGCCGTCGCCGCCGATGAGCGTCCCCTTGCCACCGGGCATGGGGGCGATGGCGAGGTCCTTGTAGTCGCCGCCCTTCTCCTTGACCAGGATCGGGATGTTGTCGGGCGCGGCGAGGTACATGCCGAGCTTGCCGGAGCCCATCAGCTGTTGGACGTCGTTGAGGATGAGGAGCTGCTTGCTGCCCATGGAGTCGTCGACCCAGCGCATATCGTGCAGGTTCTGCAGGACGGCGCGCCCCTCGGGGGTGTTGATGGTCGCCTTCTTGCCGTCGGGGCTGACGACGTCGCCGCCTTGGGAGTACAGCTCCGCCGTGAAGTGCCAGCCGCCCTGGTTCTGCGCGCTGTAGTCCGCGTAGCCGACGGTTCCGCCGCCCAGCTCCGCGATCTCCTTGGCGTCGGCGCGGACCTCGTCCCAGGTCGTCGGCGGCTTGTCGGGGTCGAGGCCCGCCTTCTCGAAGAGCTTGCGGTTGTAGATCAGGCCCATCGAATAGCCGGTGCGCGGGATGCCGTAGACCTTGCCGTCGACCGTGTAGATGTCGCGCAGTTCCTTCCGGATGGTGTCGTAGCTCTTCAGCTCCTTGAGGTACGGGGTGAGATCGGCGGCCTGACCGATGTCGACGACGTGCGTGGCGTCGGTGAAGTACGTGTAGAAGACGTTCTCCATCTGACCGCCGGCGAGCTTGGCGTCGAACGTCTTCGGGTCCTGGCAGGGGAACGCGTCGTGCGCGACAACATCGATGTCCGGGTTCTGTTTTTCGAAGGAGGCGACGTCCTCCGCGAATAACGCGTGGTCGACCCTGGCGCTCTTGGGCGGCATGCAGTTGACGGTGATACGCGTCTTTCCGCTCGCCGCGTCGTTGTCCGAGCCGCATGCGGTGAGGACGAGGGCGCAGGCACTCAGCACGATGAGGCGACGACGGAACCCGGTGCTTCTCATGGTGGACCCCTCTGGACAGGAGCAGGGAAGCCCCACGCCGGTGGGCGGAGCGCACACAGCCGTGGGTGCGCCGCACACTCAAGCACCGTCGACATCGTGCTGCAAGATGTCGCGCAGAAACTGAAAACAATCGACAGGGAATCCGAACCCCTGTCGAGTTCACCCCTGCGGGGCTTGCGCGGTGGAGCCGCGCACCACCAGTTCGGGCTCGAACGGCAACTCCTCGGCCTGTACGGCCAGTCCGCTGATCTGCGCGTTCAACAGCTCCACCGCCGCCCTGCCCATGGCCTCGATGGGCTGGCGCACGGTCGTGAGCGGCGGCTCGGTGCAGCTCATGAGCGCGGAGTCGTCGTAGCCGATGACCGATACCTGCGACGGCACGCCGAGTCCCTTGCGGCGCGCGGCCCTGATGGCCCCCAGGGCCAGCGGGTCGCTGGCGCAGATGATGCCCGTGACCCCCCGGTCGATCAGCCGCGAGGCCGCGGCCTGGCCGCCCTCGATCGAGAAGATGGCCCGGGCGACGAACTCGTCCGGCAGATCGCCGGCGACGGCTCGGGCGGCGGCCAGCTTGCGGGCCGACGGCATGTGGTCGCCCGGCCCGAGCACGAGCCCGATCCGCTCATGGCCGAGGGAGGTCAGATGGCGCCAGGCCTGCTCCACCGCCACGGCGTCGTCGCAGGAGACGCCGGGGAAGCCGAGCTGCTCGATGGCCGCGTTGACCAGCACCACCGGGATGTTGCGGTCGGCGAGCAGCCGGTAGTGGCCGTGCTCCGCGTCGGCCTGTGCGTACAGGCCGCCGGCGAACACCACGCCGGAGACCTGCTGTTGCAGCAGCAGGGTCACATAGTCGGCCTCGGAGACCCCGCCCTTGGTCTGTGTGCACAGCACCGGAGTCAGCCCCATCTGGGCCAGTGCCCCACCGATGACCTCGGCGAACGCCGGGAAAATGGGGTTCTGCAGCTCGGGCAGGACCAGTCCGACCAGGCGGGCGCGGTCGCCGCGCAACTGCGTGGGCCGTTCGTAGCCGAGGACGTCCAGGGCGGCCAGCACCGACTGCCGGGTGGCTTCGGACACCCCGGGCTTGCCGTTGAGCACCCGGCTGACCGTGGCCTCGCTGACCCCCACCTTTTTCGCCACTTCGGCAAGTCGTCGCGTCATACACGCAAGAGTATCGCAAGTTATGCAAGTCGCTTGCGTAAATGCTCTATCGGCTGCCTCGTCGTCTCCTGAGCGCCATCAACAGGTCGGTTGGCCAGGCGGGTTGGGCCGGGCGTCGACCCGACCAGTGAACATTGCAGTCGCTGCAATTATGTCCTACGGTTCCTCGCGTGATCGACGCCACGACAGGTGCCGCGTTGGGCTGGCGGGACCGCAAGAAGCAGCAGACCCGCTCCAATTTGATCTTGACCGCTCTGCGCCTGGTGCTGGAGCGCGGGCTCGATCACGTCACGGTGGAGGACATCAGCGAGGCGGCCGGAGTGTCGCCGCGGACGTTCTTCAACTACTTCGCCACCAAGGACGACGCGCTCATCGGCGACCACTTCGTCGACGGCGACGACTTCTGCGCCCAACTTCTCGCCACTGATCCGGCCCTTCCCCTCCTCGGCGCGCTGCGCCAGGCGTTCGTCCCGAGCGTCGAACGCCTCCAGGCGGAACAGGACCTGTGGTTCCTCCGGATGAAGATGATCTGCAGGAACCCGTCCATGATGCCGCGGCTGCTGGCTCGCGGTGCGGTGGCCGAGGAAGCGATGGTCGGTGCCGTCGCGACCCGTACCGGGGCCGAATCCGACAGTGGCTTTCCGGCGCTGGTCACCGCCGTCGTCGGTGCCGCCTTCCGGACGGCCCTGATCCGGTGGGCGTTGTGCGACGGGGCCCGGCCGCTCGGCGAGTTCGTCGACGAGGCGCTGCACTCCGTCGCCAGTGGCTTCACCGAACCGGCGCATCTGTCGCCCTGACCGACCCAGCACATCACCACGTTGCCACCAGGCCGACGAAGGGTTTGAGATGACCCCTGGCACCCCGTCTTCCGACCGACCACAGGTCGAAGCCCCCACGAATGAACCGGCTGAGCCGGGCGCGGAGAGCGCCGCCGCCACCGGCGGCGCCCCGGCCCCGCCC
>NZ_JBSFMM010000322.1:0-9783 GCF_053599555.1 Streptomyces sp. NPDC000941 | reverse complement strand
GGCCGTGCCCCGGCCACCGCGGCACGCGGCGCCGCCGGGCAGACGTCGCGGGTCAGGCGGCGCCCGTCGGGCGGTGCAGGTAGACGCCGACGGGCTCGCCGACGATCCGGCCCGCCCGCAGGATGTGGTTGCCCCTCAGGAAGGTGTCGGTGACCTGGGCGGTCAGCTCGATCCCCTCGAACGGGGTGTATTCCTGCGTCGACTCCGACTCCGCTGCGCGCACGGTCCAGGTGCGGTCCGGGTCGACCAGGGCGATGTCGGCGTCGAAGCCGGGTGCGATGGTGCCCTTGGTGCCCAGCCCGTAGCGCCGGGCCGGGTTCCAGGAGGTCAGCGCGGCGATCCGGCCCAGGGACAGGCCGCGCTTCGTCCCCTCGGCGATCAGGCCGGGGAGGAGGTACTCGGTTCCGCCGAATCCCGCCTTTGCGAGGAAGACATCGTCCTTGGGCTCGCCGAACTTCAGCTCCTCGCGGCAGCAGGCGTGGTCGCTGACGACCCAGTCGACGGTGCCGTCGAGCACGTACTCCCACAGCGCCTCGACGTCCTCCCGGGGCCGCAGCGGCGGGTTGACCTTGCCGCCGAGGCCGTGTGCGGTGGTGATGTCGGCGAGCAGGTGCCCGATGGTGACCTCGCGGCGGAAGTCGATGTGCGGGAAGGCCCGGCTCATCCGCACGGCCGCGTCGACCGCCTTGCGGGAGGACAGGTGCAGCAGGTTGATCGTCGGCAGCCCGGTCTCGTGAGCCAGATAGGCGGCGATGGAGACCGCGAGCCCCTCGGAGTGCTGCGGCCGGGAGGCGCTGTAGGCGGCGAGCCCGGTCAGCTCGCCCGCCTCCTCGACCAGCTTGGTGTACGCGGTCATGATCTCCGCGGTCTCGCAGTGCAGGGACAGCGAGATCTGTTCGGCGAGGTCGGGGAATCGCTCGCGTGCGGCCTGCACCCCGCGCATGACGAACTCGAAGTGCGCGTAGTCGTACCGCTCGTCCTCGGGGATCATCAGGAACGCGTTCTGATCGGCGGACCTGCCGTGCAGGCCATGGCTGCCGTAGAACATGAAGACCTTGAACGAGGTGACGCCGAACCGCTCGATCAGGTCGGGGATCTCGTCGATGTGCGCCCGCGAGATCGGGGCCAGGTGAAAGCCGTAGTCGACATGGGCGCGGCCGGCGACGGCGCCCAGCACCTCGGGGAAGAAGTCGGCGTACGCGCCGCCCCTGTTGAGGTAATACTGGCCGGTCCGGAGGTAGGTCAGGGCGCTGGTGACCCCTCCCTGCGCGCTCGCTCGGCTCTCGCTGGCCGCGTCCTCGGCCGGCGGGTTGTAGATCCCCCAGTGCTGGTGGGCGTCGACGACGCCGGGGAACGCCAGCTTGCCGCCGGCGTCGACCACCCGACGGGCCCCTGACACGGCGATGCCGGGGGCCACGGCGGCGATCCGCCCGCGGCTGACGGCAATGTCCGCGGGCCGGGCGTCGTCGTGGTCGTGGGTGACGACGCGGGCGTTCTTCACCACCAGGTCGTACTCGGTCACCGCGCTCATGCCCCGATCACCCGGCTCTCCTGCGACCAGAAGACGAAGCGTCTCTGGGCGAGGCGGATGATGAAGTGGGCGATCAGTCCCAGTACGGAGAGCACTACCAGCACGGCGAACATCCCGGCGATGTCGAAGTTGTAGTTGGTCTGCAGCAGCAGGTATCCCAGGCCCTCCTTCGCCCCGATGAACTCGCCGACGACAGCGCCGAGGATCGAGAAGACGATCCCGATCTCGAGACCGGCGAAGATGAAGGGGAGTGCGCTCGGCAGTCGCACCATCGTGAAGACCTCGAACCTGCCGGCGCCGAACACCGTGAGCATCTGGACCCGGTCGGCATCGGCCGAGCGCAGCCCCTCGACCACGTTGACCAGCATCGGGAAGAACGCGATGACCGCCGCCATGACGACCTTGCTCGTCATGCCGAAGCCGAACCACACGACGAACAGCGGCGCGAGGGCCGCCTTGGGCACCGTCTGGAAGGCGACGATGTACGGCATGAAGGTGCGCTCGATCAGCCGTATCTGCGAGATCGCTGTGCCCAGCACCAGCGCCGCGCCCGCAGCGAGGAGGAAGCCGTACAGCGACTCCAGCACCGTGACCTTCAGATGTCGCCAGAACAACGGGTCGGCCAGCTGTGTCCGCAGGGCGTCGAAGACCTGGGAGGGGCGCGGCAGCAGGTAGTCGTCGACCCCGAAGGCGGGGACCGCGAACTCCCACGCCAGCAGGACGATCACGAAGACGGCAGGCACGAGCAGCAGTTCGGGCCGCTCCCTCAGGTCCACGCGGGGCCTCATGAGTCGATCACTCCGATGGCGTTGAAGTGCTTGCGGATCCGCTCGACATACACCCCGGCCCGGTCCGAGGCCATGGCGCCGAGCGCACGCGGGCGTTCCAGCTCGATGTCCACGATCTCGGCGATACGGCCGGGGCGGGGGCTGAGGACCACCACCCGGTCGGAGAGGAAGACCGCCTCGGGGATGGAGTGGGTGACGCACACGATGGTCTGGCCGCTCTCCCGCCAGATCCGCAGCAGCTCGACGTTCATGTACTCACGGGTCATGGCGTCGAGCGCGCCGAAGGGCTCGTCCATCAGCAACACGGCCGGGTCATGCACCAGAGCCCGGCAGATCCCGGCGCGCTGCTGCATCCCGCCGCTCAGCTCATGGGGGTACTTGCCCTCATAGCCGTCGAGGCCGACCATCACGAGCAACCGCTCGGCCCGCTCCCGGTACACACGCGCGTCGAGCCTCCGTACCTCCACGGGCACCATCACGTTCTGCAGAATGGTGCGCCATGGCAGCAGGGTGGCCGCCTGGAAGACCATGCCCACCTCGGGAAGCGGCCCCGCTACGTCGCGGCCCGCGACACGGACCGCCCCCTCGCTCCTGGGAAGGAGCCCGGCGAGGATCTTCAGCATCGTGGTCTTGCCGCAGCCCGAGGGGCCGACGACCGAGATGAACTCACCGCGCCGGACGGTGAAGGCGATGTCCGAGAGCGCGTGGGTCGGCTCCGATCTGCGCGGCCGGTAGATCTTGTGCAGTCCGTCGACTTCGATCCAGCGGCCTTCGTCCACGTCGGGCGGAGAAAGCGCGTTCAGGCGGCGTCGACGGCGACCCGGAGTCCTCATGGCCATAACGGTCTCCCTACCTTCCTGCTGGTGGCGCGCCGGTCGCTACTTGGCAGCCTTCGCCTTCTCGATCACAGCCGCGGAGTCGAAGTCGTTCGCGCCGCTCAGCAGGCTGTCGTCCCACAACTCCGAGAGATCGACGTCCTTGGTGATCTGACCGGACGTCTTGGTATAGGCGATCGTCTTGTTCCACTCCGCGTCGCTGATCGCGCCCCAGTTCTTGAAGCTCTCGCGCTCACCGGTGGCGGGGATCGCGGTCTTGATCCACGCGTTGAGCGTCCTGCTGTCGTCGGCGATACGGTCGTCGGCCTTCTTGCCGGTCAGCAGTTGCGGGAAGGCCTGGTAGCCGTCACGCATGGCAGCCTCGGAGTTGACGGCGGAGAAGAGCAGCGCCTGGTACATGGCGCGCAGGTAGCGCGTCAGCACGTCCTTCTTCTCCTTCAAGGTCTTCTCGGTCACCGCGAAGGTCAGCGAGCGAATCCCCTCGAAGGTGTCGGAGTTGTCCAGGTAGCGAAGCTCGGTTCCGGTGTTCTCGATCGTGGTGTACGCCTGCGTGTACAGCGCGAGCGCGTCGACCTTGCCTCCCTCCAGGGCGGACAGGGCCTGCGCGCCCACGCCGACCGGCAGCAGGTCGATGTCCTTGGCCGCGTCCAGACCGGCGTCGCCCGCGTACGCACGGGCGTAGATGGCCGAGCCGGAGGCGAGGCTGATGACGCCGATCTCCTTGCCCTTGAGGTCGGCAGGGGTCTTGATCTCGCTGTCCGGCCGGACCGCCATGCGCCACGGCCAGTTCTGCACCAGGCCGCCGATGGCCTTGACCGGGATGCCCTTCTCCCGCGCGGCCAGGATGGCTCCCGCGTCGGCCGCCGTGATGTCGGCACTGCCCGAGGCGACGGCCTGGATCGCGGCCACCGAGCCGTCGGTGTTGATCACGTCGACCTTGAGCTTCTCCTCGGACAAGTAGCCCTCGGCGTCGCCCACCGCATAGGTGGCGACCTCTTCCTTGGGTGCGATCACGGCCGAGGCGACGGCGAGGTCGAGCGAGGCCTGGGCGCCTGAGGCGCTGTTGGAGGACGAAGAGGCGCCGCCTCCGCAGGCGGAAAGCGCCGCGAGGGCGGCAAGGGTGGCGGCAGTGACGCCGAGCCGCAGGGAATGTCTCATGTTCGGCACCTCTCTCGATCCGGTGGAGCAAGCGGTATCGGTTTTGCGAACACCCATTGGCAGCGCCCGTTCTGAGAGGGAGCGGCGTGTCTCGTTGCCGGGGGACGTAGCGGTCGGCGAATCGCTCATCAGGGCGACCGGTAGGCGTCGGTCGGCCCGGCCTGGGGGCGGACCTCCAGGATGTCGGAGGCGAACAGGCTGCGGAAGATGGCTGGTTGTCGCGAAGCGGCATTTCCGTAGCTGGTTTTGGGCGGATACGGCGCTGGTTCCGTCCAGCCGCGGGTGGGGCGCGCCTGCCGACACGAACCCGTGGGCGCGACCTTAGACTTGGTGATTCGGATGGCCGGAATCGAATATCCCGACTTCAGCCCCGTGAGGGCAGGGCGGTAACTGTTGCCTCAGGTCCTCCGACGAAACAGGAGGAGGGCTGTCATGCCCAAACGTCTCATCGTGTGCTGCGACGGCACGTGGAACACGGCCGATCAGGTCGAGGGCCGGCAACCCTGCCCGACCAACGTCACCAAACTCGCCCTGGCGCTTGCCCCCGAGGACACGGCTGGGAACCGACAGTGCGTCTACTACCACCGCGGCGTGGGCACCAGCCGCTGGGACCGTCTGCGGGGCGGCGCGTTCGGCGCCGGGCTGTCCGGCAATGTGTTGGATGCCTATCGTTTCCTCGTCGACAACTACGAGCCCGGCGACTTCGTGTACTTCTTCGGCTTCAGCAGGGGTGCGTTCACCGCCCGCAGCACCGCCGGTATGGTCCGCAACTGCGGCATCCTGCGCCGGGAGAACTCCCACCGGATCGGCGAGGCGTGGGCCCTGTACCGCAGCTCGGCCGACCGGCCGAGCGGTGTCGCGGCCAGCCTGTTCCGCCGGGCGTACTCGCACGACCCGCGGATCCGCTTCATCGGGGTGTGGGACACCGTCGGCGCGCTCGGCGTCCCGGCGCTCGGACCGCGCTGGCTCAAGCCCGTCATAAGGCGGCTGAACCACCGCTGGGAATTCCACGACACCAAGCTCAGTACCCGGGTCGACGGCGCTTTTCACGCGCTGGCCATCGACGAGCAGCGATCGGCGTTCGAGCCCACGCTGTGGCACCAGGAACCCGGGGTTGACGGGCAGAAGTTGAAACAGGTGTGGTTCACCGGGGTGCACTGCGACATCGGCGGCGGGTACACCGAGACCTCCCTGTCCGACATCACCTTGCTGTGGATGGTCGACCGGGCCCGGGAATACGGCCTGGAGTTCCAGCCCGGCGTCATCAGCCCCGAGGGTCCCAGCCGGATAGCGCCGGGCGAGAGCGTCGACTTCAGGGTCGCGCCCGATCCGATGGCCCAGCCGCACGCCTCCCGGACGGGGCTTTACCGCCTGGCCAAGCGCGCGCATCGGCCCATCGGCGAAGCCACGGGCAAGGACGGACGCACCGACGGAGGATGCGAGTACCTGGCCACGACTGCGAAGGAGCGCTACGACGGGGACCCCGGCTACCGGCCGCCACGGCTCGTCAAGTACCTCGCCCAGCCGGAGAACGTGCGTCTCGAGTCGGCACCGCAGACAGCGCCGACCCTGCGCGAGCGGCCACGGGGCGAGTAGTCGCACCCAGAGTAGAACACGCAGGTCAGTATCCGTACGGCACCGCGAACCCCGTCTTGCTCCGTCCGACGGTCCGTCAAGGACGGAATTTTGTCAAAAGCGTTGACGAATCTCTTGGGACACTCCTACCTTCATCGCGTCGCACATCGTACGTCATATACGAGGCCAACTTTGCGGAGATTGGGAACCTGTGATCCGTTTGTCCGTTTATGGGCCGCCTCGGGTGCGTACGATCAGAAAGCAGAAGCAGCCGCTCATTCACTGACGCCGCTCATTCACTGAGAAAGAGAGATGCGGCCCGTTCACCGCCAAGATCCCGGGCCGCGACAGAGAGTTCCAATGCTCCCTATCTGGGGAGCCTACCCAACTCCGGGAGCTATGGTGCCCCTTTTCAGCGCGCCCTTGTCCAAAACCGGGAGATCACCTTCTCGGCAGCGCAGCAGCATGCGCTGGACGATCGTCGGTTTCTCGGCGCTCGGCCTCACCATCGCCTATCTCGATCGCGCCGCACTGAGCGTGGCGATGCCGCATATGTCGAAGGAGTTCCACATCAGCTCTGCCATGCAGGGCGTCTTGCTGTCGGCGTTCTTCTGGACGTACGCGCTGTTCCAGATCCCCTCCGGGTGGCTGCTCGACCGTTTCGGCCCGAGGGTCATCTATCCCATCGCGGTCGGCTGGTGGTCGATCTGGACGGCGCTGATGGCCTTCGCACAGGGCATCGGTTCGGTCATTGTGTTCCGCCTCGGCCTGGGTATCGGTGAGGCACCGGTGCAGCCCGCGAACATCAAGGTCGTCTCGCGGTGGTTTCCGCGCAGGGAACGGGCCTTCGCATCAAGCCTGTTCGACATGGGCCAGCAGATCGGCACGACCCTGTCGATCCCCGTGGTGACGGCACTGACGCTTTTCGGCGGCTGGCGCCTGGCATTCGTCGTGATCGGTGTCGCCGGGCTGCTGTGGCTGGTGGGCTGGGCTGCCGTCTACCGCGACCCCGAAGAGCATCCCCGCGTTTCCGCGGCCGAACTGGCACACATTCGGTCCGATCAGGCTGCCACGGCCGCCGGGAAATCGGGCGATGCCGATGTGCCGTGGCGGGAGCTGCTGAGCGACCCTCAGGTGTGGGCACTGACGGTCGGCTATGTGTTCCGCTCGCTCGCCGGAGCGTTCTTCCTCACCTGGTACCCCAGCTATCTGCTCGACGATCGCGGATTCTCCGAGGCGGATTTCGGCATGGTGGGCTGGATCCCGTCCCTCATCGCGATCGGCTCCACCGTGCTCGGCGGCATCGTGTCCGACCGGATGCTGGCGTCCGGACGCTCTCCGAACCTGGCCCGGAAAGTTCCGATCGTCTCCGGGCTCGGCCTGAGCGCCTGCATCGGCTTCGCCCCGTTCATCGAGAGCAACCTGATGTTGATGGTCGTGCTCACCGTCAGCAGCGCCGCGCACTCGTTCGCGGGCGCCGCGATCCTGAGCCTGCCCGCGGAAGTGGCGCCCTCCTCGGAGTGCGTTGGCGCGGTGGCCGGCTTCCAGAACTTCGGCTCCCAGGTGGGCAACCTGCTCAGCCCCATCGCCATCGGGCTCTTCCTGGCCTCGAGCAACGGGTCCTATGTGGGTCCCTTGCTCGGCGCGGCGGCAAGCTGCCTGATCAGCGCGGCGATCTATCTGTTCTGGGTGCGTGTCAAGCCCGTCGCCCTTCAGGATGACCTTCCTGTGGAGCCTGCAGAAGACCGCGAAAGGACCACCTCGTGAACGCCTCGCTGAATGTCGCCCGCCTGGTCGACCGACTCTCCACCGTGGTGGGCATCCCCGTCGTTCCGTACGACGAGGACGGTGCGGTCGACCAGGATCTGACCGCAGCGCTGACGGAACGCCTGATCCGCAACGGCGTGACCGCGCTGACGCCCAACGGCAACACCGGTGAGTTCTACGCCCTCTCCTCCGACGAACGCCGACAGGTTCTGACCTGCGTCCTCTCGGCCCGCGGGAGCGCCACGACCATCATCGCCGGAGTGGGGTTCGACCTGGATTCGGCCATCGCCGACGCACGCTTCGCCCGCGACTCGGGAGCGGACGCCATCATGATTCATCAGCCCGTCCTGCCCTACCTGGCGGCGGACGGCTGGGTCGAGTACAACGCGAGGGTCGCGGCAGCGGTACCCGATATCGGGGTGTTGCCCTACCTCACCCATCGCGCCATCACCGGCGCCCACATCACCCGCCTGGTGGAACGGGCGCCGAACGTGGTCGGGCTGAAGTACTCCGCTCCCGATCCGGTGGTGTTCGCCACCACCAAGGCCCAGGCGGCGGAGGGACTGCTGTGGATCGCCGGCCTGGCGGAGTCGTACGCCCCGTCCTACTGGCAGGCGGGGGCACGGGCCTTCACTTCCGGCCTGGTCAACCTCGCTCCGGCCGTGTCCCTGGAACTGCTCACGGCGCTCCGGCAGGGTGACTACGGTGCCGCCGGACGGGTCTGGGTACGGATCCGCCACTTCGAAGAGCTGCGGGCCCGCGATGCCTCGGCCAACAATGTGTCGGTGGTGAAGGAGGCCATGCACCAGCTTGGTCTGTGCCGACGCGACGTCCGTCCGCCCAGCCACCCGCTGTCGGAAGCACTCGCCCGCGAGGTCACCGAGTCCATGGCGCCGTGGCGCTCCGCAGTGCCCGAGGCGGCCGGAGTAGCCGAGGCGGCCGGGGGGCGTGCGGTATGAGGATCGAATCGCTGGAGACATTCCGGCAGCGGGTGGGCGACCGCCCCCGGGTGCTGGTCAAGATCAGCACGGAGGACGGCATCGACGGGTGGTCGGAGGTGTACAACCATGGCCCGGACCTGGCCTATCCGCCCCTGCTCGACTACCTGTTCGACCAGATCAAGGGCATGGACGCCCGGTCCCCGAGCCGCGTCAACCAGTTCCTCCTGCAGTCCAGCCGCTTCCCTCAAGGGGCGCTGGGCCTTGCCGCCATCGCCGCCATCGACCACGCGCTGTGGGACATCGCGGCCAAGGCCCTGGGTGTGCCGGTCTACCAGCTGCTCGGCGGCGCCGTACGCGACCGGGTGCGTGTCTACGCCGGCCTGTACTCCGCGCCGGACGTCGAGGAACTGGCCGACACCACCGCGGCGTTGCACGATCAATTCGGCTTCACGGCGTTCAAGCTGAGCCCCTACCGGACGGAGCCGCACCGGACCCGGTTCGGACTCGTCGTCCGCGAGCTGGGCGAGTACTTCGGCGAGGTCCGCAACAGCCACCCCGCGGAGTGGGACTTCGCGTTCGACGCGCACGCGTGTCTGTGGGAACCACGGCAGGCGGTCGACATCGGCGCCGCGCTCGCCCCCAACCAGCCGCTCTTCCTCGAGGAGCCCGTGCGGCCCGAGCACATCCCCGCCTGGGGAAGGATCCGGTCCGAAATCGCCGTGCCACTGGCGACCGGGGAGTGTCTCTACACCCCCCATGAGTTCCTGGCGCTGCTCAGCGCGGGCGGAGCCGACATCGTGCAACCGGACATCTGCGTCGTCGGGGGCCTCACCCAAATGGTCAAGATAGCCACCGTCGCCGACGCACACTACGTCCCGGTCGCCCCGCACAACCCGCTCGGTCCGCTCGCCACCGCGGCGAACGTGCACTTCGCGGCCGCGACGACCAACTTCGACATCCTCGAGTACAAGCCCGACGACGTGTCGTGGTGCCCCGACCCCTACCTCCCCGTCGATGGATACCTCGAGCTGCGCCCGGACCGCCCCGGCTGGGGCGTCGAGATCGACGAGGCCGCGCTCAAGACCGACGACTGGGTCGGCTGGAAAAGGAAGGTGCCGGTACGCCCTGACGGCTCGACAGCGTGGATGTGAATGATTGCCGGGTCGTGCGCGAGCCGAAACGCTCGC